>JAAYUY010000210.1 GCA_012517435.1 Sphingobacteriales bacterium
ATGGTATTTATAGGTATAAAGAAGAGTTAATCATAAGCAGGCTTAATCCATAACTTTTTGATAGTAAATCAGCTAAAAATACAGAAATGAAAAATTTAAGAAAAAATCTGATTAATGCTTCATCAGTATTAATTTTATTGACCTTAATTATTTTCTTTTCTTCCTGTGAAGATATTTTTAATAATAACATCACTTCCAAGGGGAATAATAAAGGAACATATATTTTTGTCAGTGGTCTTGACCATATTTATGGTGAAGTTTATATGTGCGATGAAAGTGGGAAAAACCTTACCCGTATCAGCAATATTATCAGTAACCTGCCTGATATCAATGCTCTGGATGGCGATAATTATCCTGTTTTGTCGCCTGACAATAAAAAGGTTGCATTCAAATCGCTTGATAATAATAAACTGATGATCTACAACATTGACGACAAAACACTTACGAACATAGGAAAAGTAAGTTTTGGGGAAGAGAGCAAAGATGTTGCCTGGTCTCCCGAAAGTGATAAGATAGCCTACATTGAATTTCCTTCAATAGAATATCAGATAATTATAAAAAGTGCAGATGGTGAACTTAAAATGAAAACCAGATATACATCCTCCTCTTTCCCATTATATGACAGCGTCATCATGTTTAAACAAATTGCATGGCACGAAGATGGGAAAAGAATTCTTGCTTCCGGCATTCAAAACGGTGCATATCATTTTTATGAAATTGATGTTAATAGTGGTAAAATAATTAGAGGACATAGCTTTCCTATTTATGGAGAATTTTTTTACCGGAACGATACATTGATTTTTCAGTCAACCAGTCAGATGTATTACGCTAATCTGAAAGATGGGACAATCAAACCATTGTTTAATGAGATTATTGAAAACTTCACACTTTCTCCGGATGGACAAAGACTTGCTTATACTGTTACACGAGATTACACCTACAATGGTAATATTTATAAATGTGGCGATATTATGGCGATTGGCCTGAACGGGTTGGATAAATTTAATCTTACTCAAACATCCGATATACCGGATGAATCGAAATCAAGTACAAAAAAGTTTAAACCTATTTGGATCAGTAATACTGAACTTCTTTATGCTGCCGGCAATATTTATCTGGTTAAAGACGACTTTAAACCCCGGGCAAGTATATTGGTAAAAGATGTAAAAGCATACGGACAATTACAATTCATTAAAAAATAATCTCATGAACTTATGAAAAAGTTTTTATTGTTTTTTAGTGTTATTTTTTCATATCTGATTTTTTCAGCAGCTGACTGCAACAAGAATAATCCTACCCCCACAATTCCAAAAGAACTTTACTTTGTTGACGATCTGAAAGGCTGGAAATACGAGGGATATTACGAAATAAGCAATTCATTCTATTCTACTTCAAGAGTTATCCTGCAAAAAGTTTATCCTCATCCCAAAGGACAAATCAGTGTTTTTCATAGTTTTATAGATATTATAGTCAATGATCCCGACTATAATGAATATGCAGATATGTACAGGTCGATTCTGAATACCGATGGGACTTATAAAACTGTAAAAATGCCTTTCGATCGCCCCGATTTGTATTTTACCTATAAAGAATCTAAACTTATATTTCCCAGTTTGAGCATAAAAGTGCTGGGCTTGGGCGATTATGATTATGAAGTTTTTGGACAAAAAGCCAATATCGGACATGTTGCTCCGGGAATGGAAAATTATTTCCATCAGTTTAAAGGAATGGCAGCCACACATTCCTACCTTAGGGTCAAATCACTGGGACAGGAAGTGAGGTTATCTAATCTTTATGCATGGAATCCCTGTTATTACCTTGGAGCAGGATTTAAAAATGATGAAATATATGTTATCAGCCACCAAACCGACTCCAACTTTTTTCTAGTATCAAGAGTTACCCCTCAGCTTATCAGCGATGAATATTCAGACACTAAACAGGCCTATGATTACAATACCATTTTTTACAATAGAATTAGTGAATTTATCCCCGGTTATCAATATCCGGGAAAGCAAGAATTTCCTATAACTTATTATAACTATGGCAATGACTTCCTTTTTGCGCTTTTCAGCAAGGAAAAAATGTACATTTTTAAGTTCGACATGTTTAGGCTAAAGTTCGAACTGATTTCAACGTATAATATTCCACAATCAGAAACTTACGATATAATAAAACATAAATTTCAATGGGTTGATGAAAAATATAATACCCTCATTTTTGTAGAGAGAACAACCGATGGACCAATTATAAAAAAACTGGAAAATGGTACAACCACACAGATAGATCCCCCGAAATTCAACAGTAAATGGGGTGTCAAATTCAGGCATATAGATGCCAGATATGACGAAGGAAAACTTTGGCTTTCGTATGCAGGTTATTTATTCAGCAAAGAAATTAAATAAGAGGATATGAAAAGGTTTCTGTTATCAGCCATAATCGTATTTCAATGGTTTCTGCTGTTCTCACAATATAAAGTTTCAAATAATCTGGCAACACCCGACTGGGCTACGCTTGTCAGATGTTGTTCCGGTAGTTCATCAATTGAAAATATAAAAGAGTTTGAAAATGGAGAAATAATAGTAAGAGGAGAAACTCAATCGCAG
The DNA here is from genome assembly GCA_012517435.1 of Sphingobacteriales bacterium. Taxonomy (NCBI): domain Bacteria; kingdom Pseudomonadati; phylum Bacteroidota; class Sphingobacteriia; order Sphingobacteriales; species Sphingobacteriales bacterium. The sequence continues at coordinate 2,604 of JAAYUY010000210.1, forward strand.
CCGGGAAAAACAATGGTTATTGGAGAAAATACACAAAATGCCATAACCTTAAACACCCAAAACGGTCAAGATAATTACGGAGGTTATCTTGCAAAATTCAATAACCAGGGGAATCCTGTCTGGGCAAAATATATGGATAATTGGTTCATTGTTGACGATATTTATAAGGAACCAGCATCTGATAAATTATATATTGCCATTTCTCCAAAATCTCCGACTGGTATTATCAGATATGACCAAACTGATTATACTATCAACTCTTCTTACACGGCACAAGTTTGTCTGATTGTCAAATACTCTACAGGTGAATTTATTAAGCTTTTGTCTTTCCCGCAAGCCAGCAAATATATTTTCAGTCAAGGGAAAAAAATTGTCTTATTTTCACCAATTAACCAATATTCTCCGTATTATCATCCAAATCTGCTTGAAAAAGTTGGTTTTTTGAATGAAAATGATTCCATCTATAAATATCAGACAAAATTCAATAATCTCATCGGGAACACTCAAACCTACTGGTCATATAATAAGTTTAGGAATACATGGTGGTTCAAGGGCATTACTAAACCCAGAGAAATCAAACTATCTGGTGACTCTTTGATTGTTTCCTCCAGGGAATTTAATTTGCCTAATCTTTCCGAAATCGAATTTATTGAAACTGTGCCAAAATTTTTATTTTTATCTGAAAATGAAATAATTATCAACTGCACATCCAACAACAACGCCTATAATAATCTACAGAAAATCCTTATCAAATGCGATACTTCAGGTAATTTTATCTGGATGTTAAAATTCCATCAGGCAAACCAGTCAAACAAATCAACCTTTGCCATCGATAAAAACGGTGATATTTGGGCACAATTATGCTCTTCCTCTTATTATGACACCATTACTCTTTTCCCCTCAAAAAAATCATGGCTGATTTCTGACAGAGGAAACATGGGCATCTATGAATCATCAAAAATCATCAAAATTGACCATACAACAGGAGAACCAATATTAGGGCTGATAAATGGTTATGGAAGCAGAAATTATGATTCAAAAGGTTTATCTATTCATATCAGCGAAAGTAATCTTTTATATGTCCCTTCTTCATTCTATTCATTTATAATGTTTCCGGATAAATCAGGAAATTATTACTATTCGATATTTTCCGATAGATGTGGCATGATGCCGGAAAGCCAGGTAATACTATCCAGATATTCACTTGACGGATTGATTTACAGATCATTGACTCCGTCAGTCATTGAAGAATATGAAAAATATCAGTCCTCCCGGCTGAAAATTTTCCCCAATCCATCTTCAGGACATTTTGTGATTGAATATGACCAGATTGCTACTTTTTATTTAATGGATATAAACGGGAAATTAATAACAACAATAGAAACAAAAGAACCACTGACAGAGATAAATCTGGAACTGGAAAGAGGTATTTATCTGCTGAAAAACCGTGAAACCCATCTTATCCAAAAAATAGTGATTCAGTAAAAACGACAGGCAGAGAAATCACTTTCTTTACAGTAATCTCCTGATAATCATTTTTTAATACACTCAGAGCCAGTTTATTTTTCTGAAAAAATAAGCTATCCCGATAGCCAGTGCCAATGATGCGGATACGACAATATAAAATCCTGAAGATGAGAGTTCAAGGTAATTTTTAATGTTCATTCCAAAAAAACTGGCAATCAGGGTAGGAATCATCAGGATAATGGTAACGGAGGTCAGGCGTTTCATGATGGCGTTCAGATTGTTTGAAATCACGGAAGCGAAGGCATCCATGAGACCACTCTGAATATCGCTGTAAATATTTGCAATTTCAAGAGCCTGTTTGTTTTCGATGATAACATCTTCCAGAAAATCCTCGTTATATTCATTCATTTGTATGTGGCGGGAGCTTTTCATCCGGGCAAGTACCAACTCATTTGACTTTAATGAAGTAATAAAATAAACCAGGCATTTTTCCATTTTCAGCAGGCGCTGCAACTCTTTGTTTCGGGTCGAACGTTCGAGGTCGGCTTCAATGATTGAAGTCTGAATGTTGATTTGCTTCAGATATTTCAGATAAGTGTTTGCTGCAATCAGAAAAATCTGAAGGACAAAACTCATATTATTTTCAAAATCAATCTTTCGTAATCGTTCCTGCCGAATAAACAGAGGGATAACATCATTGTCGTACTGGCAAATGGTGATAATGGTTTCGTCAGAGATAAGGATACCCAGCGGCACTGTTATGTAAGGCACCCCGTCATTGACCACATGAACAGGAATACGGATAATGATAAAAAGCCATTTGTCTTCAATTTCGAGACGCGACCTTTCGTCAATATCCAGAATGTCGGTAATAAAATCCTCAGGTATTGAAAAGATACCGGAAAGGATTTTTACTTCTTCATTAGTGGGTTTTTCAACGTTTATCCAACAGTTTTTTTCGTAGGCAGGCAGAACTTTCAACCCTCCTTCCTTGCTGAAATAAGTGATCATATTACCTCCTTTTTCTTTTATAACCGGGCAGGCAGATCACTTATTCCTGTCCGGTCAGGGTTTTACGCGTTGATTACCATCCGCAGGATAATCGTCCATTTCTTTAATTTTGTTTCGCTGCAAAGGTAAAATGATTATCTGTAAGTTTGAAAATATTTTATCCGTTTTTTTTTAAAATTTGTCAGCCGAAAAATCACCATCATTTAAAACAGAAAACACGATGAAAACAAGGGAAGAATCACTTCAGCTATTAAAAGAGTATATAAAAAAGGAAAATATGCTCCGTCATTGCCTTGCTTCGGAAGCCGTGATGAAGGCTCTGGCAAGAAAATTAGGTTATGATGAGCATGTCTGGGGACTGGCCGGCCTGCTTCACGATCTGGATGTTGAAATCACTGAAGCCAATCCAAAGATTCATGGGCTTAATACTGCTGAAATCCTTACTGAGCTTGGCTATGATCCCGAAATGATTGAAGCCATAAAAATGCATAATGAAGAAGCTACCGGACTGGAAAGAAATACCGTATTTCAGCACGCACTGGCTGCCGGTGAAACCATTACCGGATTAATATTCGCTACTACCTATGTTTATCCCGACAAAAAAATTGCCTCCGTAAAACCCAAATCTGTAGTAAAACGCATGACAGAAAAGGCCTTTGCAGCATCCGTCAAGCGGGAACACATCCTCGAATGCGAAAAAATAGGAATACCAATGCCTGAATTTGCAGACTTAGCAGTGAATGCCATGCGGGAAATTGCTGATGAACTGGGATTATAAGTACCTGATAATGTTGTAACCGGAAAATTGTTAACATGGAAGTAATCATAAGAAAAGCGGTCAAAGATGATGTAAATTCAATTCTGAATTTAATAAAAGAGCTGGCAGAATATGAAAAAGCTCCTCAGGAAGTAACAGTTACCACTGATGAACTGATCAGGGATGGATTTGGTAAAAATCCGTTATTTCATGTTTATCTTGCTGAAAATAAATCTCACGGAATTGTTGGGATGGCATTCTGGTATTTTGCCTATTCAACATGGAAGGGAAAATGTATCTATCTGGAAGATATTATCGTCAGGCAGGAATTCAGGCGACAGGGAATCGGAGAAAAGCTATTCAATGAAGTGTTGAAGGCAGCCAGAGAACATAAGGCCAAACGGCTGATGTGGCAGGTGCTTAACTGGAACACTCCTGCCATCGAATTTTACAAGAAGAAATACAGGGCAGAAATCAGCGATGAATGGCTGAACGGCAGGCTGACAGAAAATGAAATTCAGCACTTTGAATTACCCTGAGTTTTCTTTAAATAACTGATTGCTAAAATCTTACAAAAAAATCAGGTATCATTTTAAACAGCATTTTCCTTATTGCTCTTTATCAGAAGGGTTGACAACCAGGCAACCAGAATACAAACCAGAAAAACGAGGATACGTGCATTAAAATGCTCACTCATGCCGGTACTGATCCAGACAACAGAAAGCAAGAGTCCGGTAATTGCTGTGATAAGGGCGGCTTTTCCATGAAAACGTTTCCAGAACAAAGAAAAAAGGATCACAACTGAAAAAGTGCATCCCACACCTGCCCAGACATAACCTACAATATTGAAAATCAACTTCTGAGGGGTAAGAAGGGCAAAAACAAGTGCCACCATTGCCAGTAATAAAGTTATCAGCCTTGATTTGAAAAGCGAGTGCCTGTCGTTTCCGGCATTTTTATTTTTGCTCAATGGTTTAATAATGTTTTCGGAAAGCTCTGTGGCCGAGAGGATAAGCAGGCTATCGGCAGTAGAAAGCATGGCTGCAATCACTCCCGTAATCAACAAGGTAGAAAATGCAGGATGAAACAAAACCTTCATCAATTCGGGCATTACTTTTTCCTGATCATCAAGACTTTGAGGACCAAAGACAGCAATGCCAATCCATCCGATACAAAGAGCACCCGTATAGGCAATGATTGTCCAGATGACACCAATATTTCTGGCCATCTTCGCATGTTTATGATCTTTAATGGCCATAAAACGCATACTCAGCTGAGGCATGCCGCCCAGATAACCGAAGAACCAGGAAAACCCGGTAGCTATGACAACCCCTGAAGTATAACCTTTTGCTGCACCTGTGAGAGAAGAATAGGTATCGCCTGCGCGGTGAATGGCATCAGGAATGTTTTGAGCAAAAAGTTCGGGATGATGAGCGATATACCAGATGCCGACCACAGGTCCGGCAATCAGGGCAATAATCATGATAACTGCCTGTATCACATCGGCATAGACAACGCTTCTGAATCCACCATATATGGTATAAGGCACTACAATAGCCATCATTATCAACATGCCGATAACAGGTTTTATCTCAAACAGGCTGTTAAAAGTTTTGCCACCACCGATGAGTTGAGCTCCGACATAAAGGAAAAAGAAAAACACAATAGTCAGGCTGACGACTATTTTCAACCATTTCCCGGTATCGGGGTGGAACCGGGCCAGCAATTCAGTAAAAGTCGAGACTTTGTAATGCTCAGCGGCATTGCGCAGCCGCCAGGCAATTAAAACCCATGCTGTAATGATACCCGCCACACATCCGATAGCAGTCCATATCTCTGTGAGTCCTGTCGCATAAGCAGCACCGGGAAGCCCCAGCAATGCCCATGAGGATTCACCCGCAGCCCTTTCGGAAAGAGCAGCCGCCCATCCGGGCAAGCCTCTGCCAGCAATGGCAAAATCTTCGGATGACTTTACTTTTCTTCCATGATAAAATCCCCATACCAGAATAAACACCAGATACAGGCAAATGACGATAATTTGAATAGTCATAGGCTTTTGTTTTTTGCGTAAAGATAAAATCTTTCATGGCAATAAAATAAAATCTTAGCACTGATCTGATTCAAAAGCAAATCTAATTTATTGACTATCTTTGCAGTAGAATTTTTTTATTCAAAACAATCAGATGACTCAGTCAAATACTAAATTAACGGTCGTTTTCTTTTTCATCATGGTATTGAACCGGCATCTCTCCTATTCACAGCTTTTTGATACCTTAATCAATCTCACTTTTACTCAGGGGACCTGCAGGATACACGACATATATATTTCTGATAACCAATGTATTATGTTGTATGATCATGAAAAAGAGTTGTTTGTTTACAACTCTTCTGACCGTGAAAATCCATTTTTTTTAAAAGCCCGTCTGTCCAGTGAAAAAGGTGACCGGTACAAGACATCAAACAGTTATCAGGTAAAACAACCCCGATTGTGTAATGAAGGGAAACTGGTGGTAGCAGCCTCAGACCTCGACCAGGATGGGTTGGGAGGCAGGTTTTTACGCTGGGACGTTCAAAAACAAAAACAACTGGACGATATTATTACAGGGCAATGGGGTATCGGAAAATGGGCTGTAAGCAGTGACGGAAGGTATTATGTCAACTACTTTTTAACAAAACCCGGTAAAAAAATTCCTGTTATTGATGCAATGACCAACAAAACCATGCATATCAAAACAAAATACATCCTTTACTCCGACAGTATTTTTTTTACAGACGACAATCGTTATCTTGTTTTTCTGTCGGCACTCGATGGGCAGTCTTTTAAAAATAAAGTATTTCGTTTTCCCGAACTTACCATTGAAAATACCAGTTATACCTTTTCAAAAAGCAACAGCCTGAAGGCTGACAATGTCAGCTATAGTATTGAGAATGATTCATTAATCATCACTTCCGGAGAAAATATCCAAAAAATATATATGGAGGGAAAGTCATTTTTGTGGCAGAATAAAAATGATGGTAAAATTTACCTTGCCATCAGTAATAAAAACAAGCTTAAGGTTATTGCCATCAAAGGACAAAAAAACTAAAGCACGTCCACTCCTTTTTCAATAATCTCCTTCGTATCCCTTGCAATAACGAGCTCTTCATTGGTAGGAATAACCATGATTTTCACCTTAGAACTTTCAGTACTGATGATTGCTTCTTTTCCCCTCAGGCCATCATGTTTGGGAAAATCAAGCTCAGCGCCAATAAACCCAAGATTTTTGCAAATGTTACCCCTTGTTTCAACATCATTTTCACCAATACCTCCTGTGAAGATAATGGCATCCACTCCATTCATGGCAGCGGCATAAGCTCCGATATACTTACGAACCCTGTAGGCATACATTTCAAGGGCAAGGGCAGCTCTTTCATTACCTTCCGAAGCGGCTTTTTCAATATCCCTCATATCGGATGAAATACCTGAAACTCCAAGCATACCACTGAATTTATTAATCAGGGTATTGGCAGCATCCAGATCGATTTCCTCTTTATCAATAATATAGGTAAAAGCACCCAGGTCGAAATCACCGCATCGGGTTCCCATGATCAGACCTTCAACAGGAGTCAAACCCATTGAGGTATCGACTGATTTTCCTCCGTCAATGGCGGCAATAGAAGCTCCATTCCCCAAATGACAGGTGATAAGTTTCAGGTCTTTTATATCTTTTCCCAGAATTTCAGCAGCTCTGTTCGATACATACCGGTGACTTGTTCCGTGAAAACCATAGCGTCTGACCTTGTATTTCTCATAAAGGCTGTATGGAATGGCATACATATAGGCATAAGGAGGCATGGTCTGGTGAAATGCCGTATCAAAAACACCTGCCTGAGGTATATCCGGCATTAATTCCTTGACTGCATAAATACCCTTGAGGTTGGGTGGATTATGAAGCGGAGCCAGATCAATACATTCTTCCATCTTGGCAATGACTTCATCGGTAATTCTGACACTTCCTTTAAAACGCTCTGCTCCATGAACCACGCGATGTCCTACCGCATTGATTTCTTTGACACTTTTTATACAGCCCCTGCGTTCGCTGGTTAATACTCCGATAATATATTCAATACCTGACTGATGATCAAGCACCTCACCTTCGAGGGTTACCTTATCCCCATCATATCTTTCATTTTTTAAAAAAGATCCGCTTAATCCTATTTTTTCGACAATTCCTTTGGCTAACACTTTTTCATCAACCATGTCAAACAATTGATATTTTATGGAAGAACTGCCGCAATTTAATACTAATATTTTCATTTTCTTCTGATTTTGTAGTGATTAAAAGTCTTCACGACCAAGATTGAGAATAGAGCCGGGCTTTGATATTCTTCTGCTGTTTTCATATTTGTAAAAGCCTTCTCCTACACGCCTGCCATACATTTGGGAACGAACCAGACGCTTAATAATTGGGGATGTCTTGTACTTTTTATCACCAAATTCATCATAGAGCCCCTCCATCCATTTCAGCAATTTATCAAGGCCTATTTTATCTGCGAGGGCAAAAGGTCCCATCTGCATACCGAAGCCCTTCATCAGGGTTTTATCAATGTCTTCAACCGTTCCGACACCTTCCATCAGCAATTCACAGGCTTCATTAATCAGCGGAATGATCAGACGGGTGGAAATATTACCGGGAGAAGCTGTTACATTGATAATTTCTTTTTTCAGCATCCTGGCAAACTTATTAATGATGTCGATGGTATTCTTATTGGTTACCACACATTTGTTCAGTTCAATAATGTCAACTGAATGAACAGGAGAAAGAAAGTGAATGCCAACAGCCCGTTCAGGATGTTTTAAAACCACAGCCAGATCGGCAACCAGAACGGTTGAAGCATTGGTAGCTATAACAGTTTGATCATCAACATGTTGTTCAACTTTTCTGAAAACATTCTTCCTTTCTTCAAGATTGCTGATTGTTTTTTCGGTATTAATACACTCGATCACAATATTTGAATCTTTCAGTTCAGCATAATCGGTCGTGAGCCTGATTCTCGACATGATCGATTTTTTTTCTCCCGGAGTCATCCCCCACCTGTTAATCATATTGTCGAGCAAATCACTTATCAACTGACTAATGATAGACAGTCGTTCTTCTGAAATATCGACTATCACCACATCCATTCCGGCCTTGGAAACAGTAACCGAGATTTCCTGTCCCATTGTACCGCCTCCGACAATACCAATTTTTTTGATAAGTCCGTCCTGGGTGCGGCTACGTTTTTTTAAACCATAATCTTCTAAAACTTCCATTTTATATTTTTTTAACGATTAAACACCACCTGCCTGGTTGGCAGTAATAGCAATAACATTAACAATATCATCCACAGAGCAGCCCCGTGAGAGGTCGTTGATAGGAGCAGCCATCCCCTGAGTAACCGGCCCGACAGCTTCGGCACCAGCAAGGCGTTGTACAAGTTTATAGGCAATGTTTCCACTTTGCAGGTCAGGGAAAATTAAAACATTTGCTCTTCCGGCTATTTCGCTGCCCGGAGCTTTTTTCTTCCCGATAGATTCAATCAAAGCGGCATCTGCCTGAAGTTCTCCGTCAATTTTCAGATCCGGTGCAATCTGTTTGGCAATTTTTACAGCTTCCACTACCTTATCCACCAGCGGATGAGAGGCACTTCCTTTGGTTGAAAAACTAAGCATGGCCACACGAGGCTCTATTCTGCCCAATGCACGGGCAGTATGGGCGGTTGCAATGGCTATGTCGGCAAGTTGTTTTGCATCCGGGTCTGGATTTAAGGCACAATCAGCAAAAAGAATTAAACCATCTTCTCCAAAACTCTTGTCTTTCAACAACATAAGAAATGTACTTGAGACAATCGAAATGCCGGGCATGGTTTTGACGATCTGCAAAGCAGGACGAAACACATCACCTGTGGCATTATTAGCTCCGGCAACCTCTCCATCCACTTCTCCGCTTTTTATCAGCATAACACCCAGATACAACGGATCTTTTACCAGTTTTTTTGCTTCCTCAGGTGTCATTCCTTTATTTTTCCGGAGATTATAAAGCATTTCGGCATATTCATCCATGCGGTGAAAGCGATCAGGATTGACAATTGTCGCTTTTGCAATGTTTTTCAATCCAAACTTTTCAGCTTCTGCATGAATCATTTTTTCATCCCCGATTAGGGTGATTTGTGCAATTTTCGTTGAAATGGCAATATCTGCTGCTCTCAGGGTACGTTCTTCCCATGCCTCAGGGAGCACAATACGCTTATTGAGTTTTTTTGCATTTTCGTGAATGCTTTCTAAGAGTGTCATGATTTGTTTGTTATTTAATTCACAATAATTTGAGAGGCAAAACTAAACGTTTTCATTCTATTCAGAAAATATTTTTTGTTTCTAAAAATAAGTAAATTCCTCTCCTGCATAGTGAATGACAACTTCTTTTCCGGAGCTTTCCTCCACATGTCCGATGATTCTGGCTTCAATACCGAATTGGCCGGAAACGGCAATTAATTTATCAGCTAAATCCGGATGGCAATAAATTTCCAGACGATGTCCCATGTTGAAAACTTTAAACATTTCATTGAGCGGGGTATCATTTTGTTGCTGAATCAATCTGAATACCGGTGGAATTTCAAACAGATTATTTTTTACAATTTTAAGATTATCAATAAAATGGAGAATTTTGGTTTGTCCACCTCCCGTACAATGTACTATGCCATGAAGTTCGCTTCTGTAAGAAAATAAAATTTCCTGAAGCAAAGGCAAATAAGTACGAGTGGGAGAAAGCAACAATCGACCTACATTAATATCACTTAATCCGGTATTATCAGTCAGAAACATTTTCCCTGAATAAATTACTTCCGGAGAAAGAGCCGGATCGTAAGATTCGGGATATTTTTCTGCATAATATTTATTCAAAACTTCGTGGCGGGCAAAGGTCAATCCATTTGAGCCAATACCGCTGTTATACCCATCTTCATAAATGGATTGGCCAAATGAAGCGAAACCTACAATCACATCGCCCGGCTGCGGCCTTATTTCAATGACCTCGTTTCTTTTAATACGAGTTGCTACTGTTATTCCAACATCAATGGTACGGACAATATCCCCGACATCAGCAGTTTCACCTCCGGCCAAATAGATATTAATCCCAAATTTTTTCAGTTTCTCTGCAAAAACAGCCTGTGCATTGATCACTCTTGAAATAACTTCACCACTGATTAGGTTTTTATTTCTGCCAATGGTTGATGACAAAATGAAATTACTGGCAGCACCCGAGCAAGCCAGATCATCAATATTCATCACTATTGCGTCCTGAACGATACCTTCCCACACATTTTCATCTCCGGTTTCTTTCCAGTATAGGTAAGCCAATGAAGTTTTTGTTCCGGCTGTATCGGCATGCATGATGAGGGCATACTGCTCATCTCCGTAAAGAAAATCGGGAAGTATTTTACAGAAAGCCTGAGGATAAAGACCTTTATCGAGATGTTTTATTGCTTCATGAACATCTTTTTTATCAGCAGAAACCCCTCTTTTCTCGTATTTCATAACCTTGAATTTCATCGCAATTTCGGGTTATTCAAATGACGGGTAGCATCTCTCCTGCTTTTTTTTTCAAACGATTTTTTTAACTCCTCAGTGAGATCCACCCCTGTCTGATTGGCAATACAAAGGAGTACCCAGAAGACATCAGCCAGCTCTTCACCGATAGAGGCTTTATCTTCATGCTCCTTAAACGACTGATCTCCGTAAACTCTTGCCATCAGACGGGATAGTTCGCCTACTTCTTCTACCAGTACGGCAAGATTGGTAAGTTCGCTGAAATACCTGACACCTTTTTCTTTGATCCAGGTATCCACCATTTTTTGAGCATCTTTGATGGTCATTCCCATAATCTTATTCATCATAAAACAAAAATCCCGGCTTTTGACCGGGACTTTTGCATTATTGGGTTAAAAAACTTATTTCGTTAAGGTTATCTTTTCAATAACACTTGATTCGGTGGTTGTAACATTTACAAAGTAAACGCCAGCGGCCTGGTTGCTGAGGTCAATCCTGAAGGTTCCGCCAACCGTATTGTGCAGACTCAAAGCATTGATCTGATGACCGAGCATATCAGTAATCACAATGCTCAACTCTGTATTCTGCGGCAACTGAACATCCACAAGGAATTCACCCCTGGTCGGATTAGGATAAACCCTGACATACCTTGCCAACCCTTCTTCCATGCCAATACTCTTTTCACATTCATCGACATTGACATACCGGGTAACCTTAAGTGCCTCATTCCCTGAATTATCCACTGCACTATAGACAATCGAATACAGACCGATATACCTGTTGACATAGTAATCAGTGAAATAGGAACCGCTCAATGTAGGTTTAAGGTTTTTGTCAAAGTTATCGGTTACGGTTGCCGTAACAGTTGTCAGGTCAAGTGTATCGTAACGGCAGATGTTGTAAACATAATCACCTACCAGTGTGATAACCGGCTTTTGAGTATCTTTTACACGAACGGTAAATGAAATCATGCTGCTGTTACCGGAACCATCTTCCACCTTGTAAGTAAAGGTAAAGTCGCCCAGCTGATTGGCAGGGTTGCCTAACCCAAAGGTGGAAACGTAGGTACCTCCGTAAGTTTCAGTCATTTCACTCAAAGAGTTGTAATTATCAGTAACGTTGACTGAAGGCATCTGGAAGACACTAAGCACTTCAATAGTGATGGTATCGCCATCTTTATAAGGTGGTTTAACTGCAATGACAGGTGCCTTGGTATCTACCACATTGACCACACGCTGTACACTTACCGGACCATTTCCGTTGCAATCAGTGATGGAATAAGTCAGGGTGTAACTCCCAAGTTTGTGGATATTGACTGATCCTGTAATTTCAGGCTGGAGGTTTTGACAGTAGTTGTCAGTGATGGTTACACCGGGATCATTGAAAGTTGTATGAACATCAATATCCATTACACTGTAACCATTCAGGTAAATCTTCGGATCATCGAGGTCACGTATGCTTACCCATCTTGATACGGAGGCAGTATTGCCTTTTTTGTCATAGGCAGTATAAGTAATCTGATAATCGCCAAGCTGTGCGGTATCAACACTACCTGTAATATCCACTTTATCAAGACCAGAGCAGGTATCATAGGCATTATACCCCGGATCAGTATAGAGACTAAAGACATTCAGGGTATCAAATTCTTTTCCTTTAAGTGTGATGACAGGTGCTACATTGTCGGGATTAACAATAATCACCCTGCGTTTGGTTGCAATATTGTTGTACGGGTCTTTTGCTTCATAATTGTAGAAGTAGGTCCCTGAATTTTTGCAATCCAGATTGGTGCCTTTATCAGTTACAGGAATACTACCGGCAATATTATCATAAGCAGTAGCACCGGCATCCTTATAGTTACAGTTACATTGTTCAAGATATACAGTGTCGCTGCCGATAAGTGTTATTTCCGGAGGAGTTCCGTCAGGCCTGATAACTACACGATAATCTTCCACTTCACCAAAGAGGCGGTTACCACAGGAACCGTTAGGCATTCCACCTAAAGAAGTAGCTACACGCATTCTGGTAGAACCCTGGGTTGCAGTCGAAGGAACGGAGAAGGTGAGTTCCCAGAACAAAGTTGAGGCATCTATTTCGGTGCCAAGCAATTCGCCCTGGTCATCAAAGTCACCGTCTATGTTCCAGTCAATCCATGCAGCACGGTTCATTTTGTTAAAGGTAGAGTTACGTTCAACGGTTAACTTATAGGTACCCAGAATATCAAGGTATGTCCAATGGTCATTGCTGTAGTTGGTATAAGCAGCTTTTCCGATACCTGAAGCATTGTTGATGCTTTCAAGTTTCACACGGCTGATACCTATGTCTGCATTCAGGTTTGAGGCAGTTGGTTTGCAATAGGCAATAGCTTCAATATAGTCTTGTTTGTAAATGCTGTCAGTATAGTATAAATCATAAGTAGCATAGAGTTTAATGGAATATTTGCCTGTTTTTTCGAATCTGATAATCGGATTCCGGCTGGTTTCTGAAGTACCACCGACAAAGGTGTGTGATTTCACCCAGTTGTTCTGGTCGTCCAGCATGGTATCAGGGTAAACTTTCCATAGCCAGCTATTCACACAACCAAGTGGATTAAACAAATTACCGTGTGACTCATCTGTGAACTTCACATAATCTTCTTTGGCTACAGGTTTTCTGATATCAGCGCTAAAGTCAGCTGTTGGTGGGTCAGTGGGTTGATCAACATAAATTTTCTTTGTTTTGGTAGAAGTACCACCACAGTTGTCAACCTGAAGTGTAATATCATAAGAACCACCAAAGAAGAGATAAGTATAAGAAGCAATCGAATCGAAAGCATCAAAGAACTTATCCATGTCAAAATCCCAGTTGAAGGAGAGAGCTTCTCCCTTGCTGGTAGAATGGAAGGTTGCCGGGACACCGAGGCAAATAGTATCAGGCCCTTCAAAATCAGCAACAGGAGCCGGGAACAAAGCAGGAGTTCCATACCATTCACCTTCCCAACCTGCGGCTTGTCCGCTTCCGTTGGTAATCCATTCGATATACAGTTTACCGGTCGATGAGGTGAATTTTTTCTGGAAGGTTGCATCTGTAAAGTTGCCATAAATACCATTCGGATAATTCGTTGTATTCCATAGCTTTTTACCTTGATTGTTCGTTCCTTCATAAACTCTCAGATAATCGCCTGAAAGAGAAGTAAAGTTTTTCAGTTCGAAAGTTAATTCACCGGCACAGGGTTCAAGTGCAATATAGCAATTGACGTTGTTGCCATAATTGGATAATGGACCGCCATCATCGTAAAGAATACCGTACAAGCTCTTTGTAGTGGTCGGGAATGCAGCAATACACATCCACTGGGATGGTTTTACAATGATATATTTTTCCTTACACATTGAATCGGCACCGACACTGTTCTTTGTCCACAGACAGATTTTGTAAGTGCCGGGATAATCAAAGCTGATGTAAGGATTCTGTGATTTATAATGTGTGGGCGGAATATAGGAATGTGATGGCATCATTCCACCTAAAGCAGGATCATAAACTGAATCCGGAAACACACTCCATCTCCATTCTGTCGGACAGTTGGTTGATAAGTCGTAGAACTGAACCGGAAAGGCAGTTTCAACTATATTCATTTCAGATACAAAATCAGTTACAGGTTTTACTTTGGGATAATCAGCCACAACAATTTTGGTGAAAGTATCGCCACCACCGCAGTTTTCAGTAATTAGTGTAATTGTATCAATATCCGGATCCGGGAATGTTGTTACAAAATGAAAATCATTTGTTTTAAATTTTCCATTCATATACCACCAGTAACCCTGCAGGGCAGTTTTGGAAGCAGCATTGGCAAAGGTTACAGGTGTACCGACACAAACGGTATCTTCAGAAAGGAATTTGGATTTGGGTTTCTGAACAGGATAACTGGATTCATCAGCACCAATGGCTGTTTCATAAATACAACGTGCATCTCCGTCCACATCAGTTTTTAGTTTAAAGTCATTTTTAAAGCGCATGGGCGGAAAAGCAGAATTAATATGATAGTCTGTTGCACTGACGAATTTCGGATCTTCATTTTCCATAGAGGCCATATCGTGAACCCCGACATTGCCTTGTGCAGCCTGCCATTGAGCGAGGTTTTTACAGTAGGCATTCAGGTATGTACCTGACAGATAATCATAGTAATACCAGAAGTCCCATCCTTTTCCGGTTGTATAAAGGTAATCATTTCTGTCGCAGAAGACCCTTCCAGTGTAATAAATATAATAGAATCTCAACAGATAGCCCTGACTCTTGGAATAGAAAATATTGTTGAAAATATTTACTGAGTTGGGATAATAATTTACAGCAAGACAATAGGCATAATCGGAAGAATTGGTATTGCCTTCAACGACAATGGTATTATGAAGCACCTGACAACGGGTTGCATAATAATATAAGGTAATGGCCTGCTGATACTGAGCATCCATAAAGTTGGAAATAATATTATTGACGATATAGGTTGTATCACCTGATCCATAATATCCTTCATAATACATATAATAGCCATAACGGCCGGGATTCAGAATGTTTCCATCGAGAACAGTTCCCTGACCATAGTAGCTGTACATACCATAAGCATAGCTGTAACGGAATCCGGAAATTCTGTTCTGAATAAACATGCTTCTTTTATGATAATAAGCATAAACAGCATAATAATACTGGTTTTTGAATACATTGCGATAGAATACATTGCTGTCAAGATTCGGGTTATTATAGGTTTGCCCCATAAGGCTTACACCTACATAACCATTATTTAGTTCACAGTTCGAGACAACGTTGTAGCTGCCATTGGCACCATAAGACGAATACGAACTAGCAGAGCCTGAGAAAAGTACCACATTATAGCTGCTGCTGGTTGACAGATAGGCATTTAAAACGCAGTTGTCAAAATTGTTATACCTTGAATCGTTGTGGAACCAAAGCACACAATAGTTGGAGGAATTGACTGCATTGATGGTAAAGTTTTTAAATCTGTAATACTTTGCTCCATCAATGTCAATAACGGCCTGCTGGGTATTGGTAATGAAAGTCGTTGATTTGTCAGCTCCGATAAAGGTAACGGTATTGGTAGCACTCATACCGGTTATTGGCTGAAGTTTAATAGCCTGGTTATAGGTGCCGGCTGCCACATTGAATACCACAGGACCAACTATGCCGCACTGGGCAAGTTTGGTCAGTGCTTCATTGATTCCGGGGAAATCTGCTCCGGTACCACCAATTTTATAGGTACCTTTCATCCCCGTACAGAAGTTGATATATAAAGTATCGTCTGACCTTTTATTATCAGGGAAAGAGTCGTTTGCATTGGTAACCCAAGCTCTTAATTTATGATCCCCGGGTGTAGGGACATACACTTTTTTAGCAAAGACATAGGTTTCTTCTTCTCCGGGATATAAAGTACCTCCTTTTGGTGTGTAGTTAAGAACCAACTCAGGAGTTCCCCAGTCGAGTGAATAGCCGAGGTCGAGCCAGTAAACGGTATCGGCACCGAGGTTCTGAAATGCAAATTCAAATAAGTTGCTGTCAACCCCGAAAACCTGAGGCTGGACTTTTCTGGTAGATGCCACATTAAAGCCGGATAAGGGTTGAACAGTTACCGCATAATCTTCGGTTTCACCATAGTAGTTGTAAGCATCTGTACAGGCAGTTGTCAGCGTATTGTAAGTGCCACCGCCATAGTAGTCATAAGTCAGCTCGATACGCAGGCGTGTTGTCCCCGGTACTGCCGTAGCAGGTACAGCAATAGTGGTTGAAACGGTAGAGCCGTTTACAGCAGGCACGCCCGAACGATCCCAGATGATTTCCGTTGAAGAAAAAGAACCATCTTTGTTCCAGTCTGCCCATACACGCATGCAGAAATTATAGGATGTTCCTATACCTACTGCACTTTTAACTTCCATGGTGTAGTTGGTGGCTGCAATCAGGTTAGCATTGTAGGAACTGGTGTAGTCAGAATAACCGGATGATGTATAAGTGTTGTTGTAGTTATACATCGTTCCCAGTTTCACTGATTCAATGTACCAGTACCCATACTGAGCATATTGCCATGTGGATGAACAATAAGTCTGTGAAACTGCATTGAAACTCACCCAGCTGAGCAATGCAAAAATAAAC
>JAAYUY010000211.1 GCA_012517435.1 Sphingobacteriales bacterium
AAGCGAAATATAGCGGCTGTCCAGTTTTAAGACAATGATGATGAGGATAATAACTGGCAAAAGAACATAGCGCAGCGAACGGAAGAAGGAAAAGGTCTTCATTTCATCTAATCCGTTCAGTACGTTGATGAGTACTTTGTTAATCGAGAAAAAGAATAGGCTCGGCAGCGTGTAAAACAACCCAGCAATCACATCCGGGCTGTCTAAAAAGTTACTGATCGGTTTTATCAGCAACATGCTTAAGATCGTTGCTGGTATTGAGATCAGCGCGATCAGGATCAGTGCGGAAATGGTAATTTCAGAACAATAATCACGGTCCTTATCATGCATGGAAATCAAACGCAGGACGGAATGATGCAGCCCAAAGACGACTACCTGGGAAAAGATCAGGTAGATAGCATATACCTGGTTGAAAACCCCCAGAGCTTCCTCGCCCCTAGTGGCAACGATCAGGGCATTCATCAGAAATCCGTTGGCTGCCAGAATGACCAGGCTCAACATGTTCCAGGAAAACCCCTGGAATAGGCGGCTGGTCATGGATGTTTTTATTTTCCTGAATACTTCGGGATTCAACTTTTCGAGGACTGTGAGCAGTTTTTCAGTGAAGCGTTTCATAAATTTGGATGAAAAGAAGAGATTATTTCCGGCTGCCGATAACTTTGCAGGGGGATCCAACTGCTATGGAGTAGGGAGGAATATCATCCGCTACGACCGAATTGGCGCCAATGACAGCACCATCACCGATACGGACTCCTTTCACGATTACCACATTGGCTGCCAGCCAGACATCATTGCCAATTTCCACCGATCCCAATTTGAAACCCTGGTTACGAATGAGTGTTTTGGCGTCTGCGTAAGTGTGATCAGTGGTCATGATTATCACGTTGGGGGCAATACGGACGTTATTTCCGATCTTCAACCCGCCGTAGGCAGTCAGGGTGCAGCGGGCGCCAATAGTGGTATTAGCGCCGATTGTTAAATCCCAAGGGCAAAAAACCGTAACCCCCTCACCGATGGCGGCGGTTTTAATTTTGGCTCCAAAAAGGATTAGGCAGCCATAGCGTAAATAGTTGCATAAGGGAAAGGACAGGTTTTTAAAAAAACCGTAAAGCAGATAAAAAAGACCATTCCAAATATAGTTTTTCAGACTATGCAGTTCTTTTTTATCAATATGCCTGATTTTTTCCATTTCATTTCCTCGGGTAGAAGACATCGATTATCCAAAAAAGCTTCATCGGCGTTTGTTATAGTCCATGTCCATCCAGATGGCAAACAGCATAGATTGAAATGCGAAAAAAGCGACAAAGACCAGGATGATCAGTGTGGTTTGAGGTGCCTGTCCATAGCGGTTGTATAAGACAAAGAATCTGACAATCAGGGGAATAACAACAAAAATACTCAGAAAAAAAGAAAAACCGTAAAACAGAACCAGTGGATTGAAATCACGGACAATATAGCGCTTCCACAAGCGGCGGAAGAACAACCTGATCAGCAGGCAGCTTACTTCCGGTATGTATTTCCATAACTTGATCTTACTTTTTTCATTACCGTATACCGGCCTGATCTCCACATCATCTACTTTGCAGCCCTGAATATTTAACATGCACAGGATATCAGCATTGTAACCAAATCCCTTTTTCATCTCCTTGATCGGTATTTTTTTG
>JAAYUY010000212.1 GCA_012517435.1 Sphingobacteriales bacterium
TAATGGGAATATGTATTTTTCGAGTTTCCCCTCATGATATGATTTAAATTCCTCATAGACTATTGCATTTATTGATATTATACCACTCAAATTAAACAGGCAAATTTAATCATTTTGTAAATTTCCATGTAATCTGCCCATGTCCGTTAGCCTTAATATAGCGTATAAAATTAAAAAAAAAGTCAAGCAAATTCAGGTAGAGGCAAGCATCAACCCAAAACCCGCAACTTATTTCAAACTATTATTTTGCAGTCTCTTTTAACTGCTGAGCCACATTAACGCCTGAAAATCAGGTATTCTAATAATTTTCTTCCTTGAGCTGCATGAAAGCTTTGGGATGAAGGCATGCCGGGCAGTTTTCCAGCGCCTTTGCCGATTCGTAAACGTAACCGCAGTTAAGGCATTTCCACCATACCTTGCCATCTTTTACGAAAACCTTGTCTTCCGAGAGGTTTTGCAACAATTTCAAGTAGCGTTTTTCATGCTCTGCTTCGACTTTTGCTATCATCTTAAAAGCAGTAGCCACCTCCGGAAAGCCTTCTTCTCTTGCTATCTCCGAAAAAGCCGGATAAAGGCTTGTCCATTCTTCATTTTCACCCTCTGCAGCAGCTTTCAGGTTTTCCATGGTGGTGCCAATAATACCAGCCGGATAAACAGCAGTGATTTCTACCATCCCTCCTTCCAGAAACTTAAAAAAGCGTTTGGCGTGCTCTTTCTCCTGAAGAGAAGTTTCCATAAAGATATTTGCTATTTGCTCGTAACCTTCCTTTCTGGCTACACCGGCAAAAAATTCATACCGGTTTCTTGCCTGAGATTCCCCGGCAAATGCTTTTAACAGGTTTTGTTCTGTCTGTGTTCCTTTTATTGATTTGTTCATATTCATTAAGTTTTATGTTTCCGAAATAAAATCCTCCTTTTCTGCCCCGCAAACCGGACATACCCAGTCTTTTGGCAGGTCTTTAAATGCTTTTCCCTCTTTCTTTTCATCAAAAACAAAGTCGCAAACGGTACACCTGTATTTGCGGTTCAAATCCTTCCCGGGCATGCCTGCCAGCTTGTTTTTGTCGATATAGGTCGGAGCATTTTGGGGTGACAGCCCTTTTTTCACCTGACGATAATAACTGTATGTCATCGGCTCTGCCTCAGCATCAATTATTTCTGCTTCAGTAATCTCACCGATAAACAGGAGATGAGTTCCGGCATCTACCACTTCCACCACCCTGCACACCAACCAGGCAATACATTCATTTAAAACTACAGGTACTTCATTCTCAGCATAATAAATACTGAGGCCTTCCATCTTGCTGAAATCCTTTCCGCTACGGTAGCCAAATCTCCCTATCAGTTCAGGAGAGGTTGTCTGCGGAAGAACACTGACGGAAAAAAAGCCTGAATCCCTGATAAAGCCGGTAGTAAAATTGTTTTTATGGCAGGAAGCGGCAAATCGGGGCGGGTCAGCACTTATCTGAAAAAATGTATTGCTGAAATATCCGTTTGACTGTTTTTTATTCCCGGCACAAATGATGTACATGCCGTAAGTAATTTTGAAAAGGGATTCGTAGTTTATCATTTTTTTTCTGTCAAAAATAAGTTTTTTTTATTTACCAAAATGCTTCAGGAAAACAGTATTGAGTAAATAATAAACAAGTATTCCGGTCAGCATGGCAACAAAATAGCCGTACGGAAGGCCATTTGCCATAACGGCTACCATGACGGCAATAAAAAAATTCTTTTTATCAGTGATGATATCTTTGACCAGCAACATCAGAGAAATGCCTTCAAAGACAAGGATGACACCCAGTACAGGTTGGGGAAATATTTCAATAAAGCTGAAAAAGTTGCCGCTGAAAAAGAGTCCGAAAATGAGGTAAAAAAAACCGTAAATAATCGGTGCACCGCCTGTTCTTCCTCCAAAAGTATATTGACCGGCAAGGCCGCCCGATCCGTGACACACAGGTATGCCTCCAAGTAAGGAGCTGATAATGTTCATGATAGAATAAGTGAAACCTATTTTCTGAATATCCAGTTTCTTTTCAGGGAACAGATCGGAAGCTACCTGCTGTGTTGCATATATGCTGTTCCCCAGCGAAAGGGGAATTTGCGGAAGAGCAAGTAAAGCGAATGCTGTCCAGAGATTCTCAAATTTCATCTCAGGGATGATAAATACAGGAGCTTTAAGCTGGAACATTCCCTGATGAAAGGAAAAGACAAGTGAATAAACCACACCCAGAGCAATAATAAACAAAGCCGGAGGAAATTTTCGGTTTCCCAGCAATATCAAGGCAATGATAAAAGATACTGCTGCCAGAATATACCCGGGTGTTTCAAGTGCCGGGACATATTGTTTCAGGGCAGTCATGGCCAGCTGAAAACCTAATCCAAGCTGAACACCACGGATCACTGTCTTAGGGATAATCCTGCCAAGCAAATTGAGCAGCCGGGTAGCTGAAAGTATCAGCATAATAACCCCAATTATCAACCCACCTGTTAAAACAAGGCTTCCTGAAATTTTCTGTGTGATGACAATCATGGCCACCGCTTTCAGTGGCTGGACTGCCATAGGCATACCATAAATCAGACCCGTCAGTATCTGCATCATGCCAAATAAAATCAGGACGTTAGCAGTGTTGAAGTCGGAGGCCAGCAACATTCCGATGATAAGTGGCAAATCGGTTCCTATATCCCCGAAAGCGCCTGAAAATTCATTGCGATTGAAGCGAATATGGGCAGTGATGTTGTTTTTCATGTCTGCAAAAGTAAAGCAAATATCCTCATCATTGAGAAACGGGGGTTTTACCACGGAGGAACGGAGATTTTTCTCACCACAGAGTACACAGAGGAGCACGGAGAATTTATACTGTTGAGGCA
>JAAYUY010000213.1 GCA_012517435.1 Sphingobacteriales bacterium
CGCAGAGGTAACATTATCAAATAAAAGGTTCAGAAAGTTAACCGATTCTTTTAAAACTGAGAGATTCATTCAGGCCGATATAATAATTATGCAAAAAGAAAATAAACGGCAAATATCCGAAAATCTTTTTAAAAAGAGTAATGGCAAAATGAAAAATAAGTAATTTTGCGGCAGAAAAAAAGGCCCCTTAGTTCAACGGATAGAACGGAGGTTTCCTAAACCTTAAATACAGGTTCGATTCCTGTAGGGGCTACATAAACCCTTTAATTGTAAAAATTAAGGGGTTTTTTTATTGAATCCCGATTTTTGGAAACGAGTCAGGGAATATCCTGAGAATAATACCCTCATGAAATTTTGTTAAGTCCTTTTGGCAGGTGAAGTTTAAAGGTGAATTATTTTATCCTTTTTGGTCAACCAATTTCAGGCACTGACAGAATTAAATTGCCTGAAAATGCTTATATTTGGGAAAGAAAAAAATATTTCATAACTCTTAAATTTTACGTTTATGAATAAAATTACTTACACTCTCATTGTAACTTTATCCATGTGTTATAATTTCCTTTTTGCCCAGTTAAGCGGAAATTATACTATCAACCCAATAGGAACGGCAACATCCACGAATTATAAAAACTGGTCGTCTGCGATAAGCGATTTGTTATCAGGGCAGCGCAATGACGGTGGAACAGCTCAGGGACCTGGCGTAAACGGCTCTGTGGTATTCACTGTTTATGACACGGTTTACAACAACACACAGATTCAGCTTACTGCCATTACAGGGGCATCTTCCTCCCGAACCATTACTTTTCAGTCTGCCGGTGGCGATAGCTCTAAATGTATGTTGAAATATCCTTCAGGTTCCTCATCTTCAGACGATTATGTGGTGATGCTCAATGGTGCGGACTGGATAAATTTCAAAGGAATAGGCTTTGAACGTACAGGCTCGAATGCTTATTATACAGTCGTACAGATAACCAATGATGCCGACCATAATTCATTTATACGATGCCTGATGAAAACAAGAAAGCTCCCGAGCAATACCACTACTGGCTGGACTACAGGCATTGGTGCAGGTATTTTTTTCAGTGGCAATGGCGATACTAACATTATACACCAGAACAGGTTTCTTTATGGCTACAATGGTATTTATTCCGCTACCAGTTGTTATGGAAATTATATTTCTTCCAATGTTTTTGACACCAACGGGTGCATTGGCATTTATATGACATCGCAGACAGGGCTGAAGATTGAAAGAAATATTTTCAGCATGGGAGATTTTGGTTCCGGGCAGGGGCATTATGTATCTTATGCTATCCGCCTGGAGTCATCACCCAGTGTGATTATTTCAAAAAATAAAATTTTTATGCTGGCAGAAAATGCACAGGTAGTCAGGGGAATAGTTTTTGTCAGCCTGTCGGGGTCATCAACTGCTCCCAATCTGGTCATCAACAACTGGATATTTAACAAGGGCGGAACCAGTTCCTGCAGCGGTATTTCCATTTACGGGGCTAATTATCTCGATATCTGCTACAATAATTTTTTAATCACTGCTCCTTTGAAAACTTCCGTTATTGTTCATCACAATTCTACTTATACGAATACTTACGTCAACATCAGGAACAACAACTTTATCAACAAAGGAGGTGGCCTGATTTACGAATTTCCCAGTACCAATGGCGGACTCGATACAGTAGTCAATAACAACTGCTATATCACCGACACTTTTTTTGGGAAGTATAATAATGTAAATTACAACAGTTTATCTGCATGGAAAACCGGAACCGGCAAGGATGCCAATTCGCTGGCATTGGATCCGGGATACACTGCCAATACAGATCTGCATGTTTCCAATGTCGGGATCAACGGGAAAGCTGTTCCTTACTGGCGTGTTTCTGACGATATTGATGGTGATACAAGGAGTACTTCCACACCAGATATAGGTGCCGATGAATTTTTCCCGGTTGCTTACGATGCAGGCATTATCAGTGCCGACAGCCCATTGTATTTTTGCCCTGGGATTAAAAATGTCAAGGTTAAGTTTCAGAATTTCGGCAGCAACACCATTACCAGCCTGAAGATTTACTGGCAGGTCAACGGAAATGCCCAAACCACCTATAACTGGTCGGGGAGTGTATCACCCGGAAATTCATCAGGACTGATTCAGATAGGCAGTTATAATTTTGCTGCCAACACTGCCTATACCTTAAAAATCTGGACAGACAGTCCCAACAATCAGACTGACGGAAACAAACTGAATGATACGCTTACCACAGTCAGATATGCAGGGATGGCGGGAACATACACCATAGGAGATGTTACGAATGCTGATTTCAAGTCGTTCAACAATGCGATTACAGCCATGACTGCCAGAGGAATATGTGGTGCAACCACTTTCAATGTATATGACGGCACCTATACCGAACAGATCACACTTGGCGAACTCAGGGGAATGGGAGCCTCCAATCCGGTTGTCTTTCAAAGTATGAACAACGATAGTACCAAGGTAACTGTCAGCCTGCCCTCAAGTTCTGCCACAGGTAACAACAATGCCTGTATCCAACTGGCTGGTGCCGACTACGTTACCTTTAAGAGAATAACCTTCATGCGCACCGGTTCGCTGACCATTACGCATGTGCTTCATATTCTCAACAATTCCCACCACAATACTTTTGAAAGTTGCAGAATGATAAATATTCCGATTACGGCTTCCAATTCAAATGCCAACAACATCTGGTCAGACCAAAGCGATGACAATTATAACGTTTTTAAAAAGTGCTATGTAAAATTTGGTAATTATTGCATGCTTTTCGGAGGTACTTCCACCAAACATGAAACCGGAACTGTCGTTGAAAACTGTGTTTTTGACAGTGCATACAGCAGCGCCATTCAGATCAGTTACAACGACAATGTCATTTTCCGTAACAACCTGATCCGGAATTCATACAGCCGGGTTTCAGGGAACTATGATCTTCAGTTTCTGGATTGCGACAGTTCAATAAAAATAACAGGTAACAGGTTTTACAACAACAATACGGATTATACGGTTTATCTTCAGAACTGCAACGCAACTTCTTCCGGACACGGAATAACTGCGAATAACTTTATTGCCAAACCCTCCCTCACAGGAGTTTATCTGGATGCTGTTGACTATCAGGATGTTGTATTTAACAACATGAATTTTACCAATGCATCGGCCTCTAATACCGGAGTGGCTACCTCATCCGGAACCTCATCGAATATTGTCATCAAAAACAATAATATTGTGCTGGCCAACGGAATGGTTTACAATGTTTCATCAGGCAGTCAGGTAAGCGGTTGTAACCGGAATAACCTGAAAACCACCGGAAGCAGTTTTGCCTACTGGAATGGAACAACATATTCCACTTTGTCCGCCTTCCAATCGGCTACAGGGAAAGATGTAAATTCCCAGTCGGTCGATCCTCAGTATTATACCTCCACCGATCTTCACATCAAAAACACCAGCCTGAAAGGGGCGGGAGAGCCTGTTGCCGGAGTAACAACAGATATTGACGGAGAAACACGCAATCCGACCACTCCAGATATTGGAGCTGACGAATTCACCGTTCCTGAAAATGATGCAGGCATTGCGGCAATCATTCAGCCAGCGGCTATTATTTGTGAGGGTTCTCATGATGTCAGGGTAGTGGTCAGAAATTTTGGAAAAGATGACCTGA
>JAAYUY010000214.1:0-27500 GCA_012517435.1 Sphingobacteriales bacterium
GAAACATAAACAAATGCAAGAGCAGATGCAGTGAGTTCTGCCAGTTTTTTCTCCGGCAGCCAACCTGTAAAAATGACTTCATCTTTAAAATTCATGTTTTCGTAAACCCGCTCCATCTCTTTTGTTTTCCATGCCCTGCGACCAGAAATGACAAGTTTTATGTTTTGCCTGTCTTTTTCTTTAAATAAGTCAAAGGCTTTCAGAAGGTTAGATACATTCTTCCTCGGATGAAGCGAACCATTGTAAAGGAAATAGGGGTATCCCCGACTTATCTCCTCCCTGATTTTTGAAATTTCAGCTTTATCAAGCGGTTTGAAAACTCCCTGATGCCCGTTATAAACTACATGAATTTTATCAGGACTCAGATGATACTTTTCGGCAATATCTTTTTGGGAAAACTCAGATACTGTTATAATTTTCGTTGCTTTTCGGGCATATAAAGGAAAAAACAGCTGATAATATTTTCTGACAAGAAAGGGTACAGCCTCCGGAAATGATTCAAAGGCAATATCATGAATCACAGCAATGCTTTTCACCTTACTTCTCAATGGTATCATCCCGTCCATCGAAATGAAGACATCAGGCTTGATTCTTTTTAACTTTGTGTAAACAGAGACTTCATACCAGATCAACCAGAGAAAGGGGTGACGTGCCGGAGGAAACAAAATGACAGGTTTGATATTGCCTGGAAAAACAAAATCCTGAGAGGGTTTCCTGTCGAAGAGGAAATAAAACTCATGTTCCGGATGTCGTTTGCAAAACTCTTTCAATATCTCAAACGTAAATACACCAAAGCCTTCCAATTTATCCTTAATTAAAAATCGTGTATTTACGCAAATTTTCATGGCAATAGACTGATATAAACTATTAAGGCAAAAATAGAATTAATTTTGACATGTCTGCAATGAGCATCCTAATATTTCGTTAAATACTTTTTGTTTGACAAGCTGAATTGTTGAAATTTGCAAACTCAAAATTTATCGAATTATTAAATAAACCTGTAAGATGAGCGAAAAAAACTCTAATGATTTTGTGAAAGTTGTGCGATTTTTATGGAAATGGAAATTCGTCATCGGTGGATTCAGCCTGCTTTCTGCAATTGCTGCTATCATTTTTTCTGCACCTTTCATTACCACGCCAAAATATGAAGCCTACACGATTTTTTACCCTTCAACCAATATGTCTATTTCAAGAGGACTTCTGAACGAGAATGTTTATTCTGACAAGGACTTTCTCACTGTCGGAGAAGGGGAAGATGCTGAACAATTGCTGCAAATATTACAATCGGATCGCATTGCTGAAAAGCTTAAAAAGAAGTATAACCTGATGGAGCATTACAACATCAAGCCGACTGATAAATATGCCAACACAAAATTCGGTAATAAATTCAGGAAAAATGTCAGGTCAAGCCTTACAGAATATACATCCATAAAGGTAACCGTCAGGGATAAAGATCCTGAGCTGGCAGCAAAAATTGCCAACGACATGGTCGAATTTATGGATACTATCCGCAACAATATGCTGAAAGAAAGGGCAAAACAAGGGCTCAAGATTGTGGAAAAAGATTTTACCGAAAAAAAACAACATGTTCAGGACTTGATTGATTCTATGAACTCTCTGGCCAAACTTGGTGTTCTTGACTATACCGCACAATCAGAGGCACTCAGCACCGCTTATGCAGAAGCCATCAATAAAGGAAATACAGCCGCTTTACGAAGTATTGATGAAAAGCTGAATATCCTTTCGAAATACGGACCTACTCAGGCATGGCTGGCCGGTGAGCTCGAATATGAACTGGAACAACTGGTAAAACTTCGCGATAAATACAAACAGGTGAAAGCGGATGTGGAAAGCATGATACCTACAAAATTTATTATCGAGCGAGCTTTTGTTCCGGAGAAAAAAGCCTTTCCAAAACGCTCTGTTATCACCCTGATTGCTTTTATTTCAGCATTTTTGTTCTCATCAATCGTTCTGATCATTGTCGAAAACTGGAACTACATCAACCCGGAATTAAAAGAAAGTCAATCCTGAGCCAGTGGAAATATTATTCTCACGGAAATATTTGTTATTCACAATTTTATCTCTGATATTTATCGGAATTAATATTTTATTGCTGTTAAACAATTATTACTGGGCTGCCGTTTTCCCGCTTATCCTCATTTTTATTTACCTGACAATTAAATACCCTGATATTGTCATCTATTTTGTTGCACTCGCAACTCCTCTGTCCTATAGTTTTGAATTCGATGACTTTAATTCTGTGATTGTATTACCAACCGAACCGCTCATCATTTTACTGACTGTTCTGGCGTGGCTGAGAATCATGTATTCCGGCATTCAGGATAAAAGAATCTGGAAACATCCGGTTTCTATCATTATTTTCCTGAATTTAATCTGGGTACTTATTACCTCTTTTACAAGTACTTTACCACTTGTTTCTTTTAAGTTTTTTGCCTCAAGACTCTGGTATGTAACTGTTTTTTATTTATTGGGAATCAGCATTTTCAAAAATCTTAAATCGATAAAAATCTTTATCTGGCTCTTTTCAAGCTCATTGGTGGTTGCGGTGCTGTTTATCCTGTACAAACATTCCCATCATTTTTTCACTCAGGAATGGTCAAATAAAGTTACCATGCCATTTTTTAAAGACCATACCATTTATGGAGCCGTGCTGGCTTTTTTCATTCCTATTCTTACCGGCTTTGTAATCAAGGCTAAAGAATTGAAAATCAGCCCTAATGAACGATTATTTGCATTGATATACCTGCTTATTCTCATCACCGGTCTTGTCTTTTCTTTCACCCGGGCAGCATGGATGAGTGTGTTCGTAGCATTGGGATATTTAATCATTATTTTGTTGCGCATAAAATTTCATTATCAGCTTGGCCTGATGGTTTTATTAGCAATCTCACTCGTTTATTTTTGGCCATTGGTAAAAATGTATATGGCCAATACCAAATCTGTCTCTTCCGATGACCTGCGGGACCATCTGAAATCTGTTTCCAATATCTCGACAGATATCAGCAACACGGAGCGTATAAACCGTTGGGTATCAGCTATCAGGATGTACAAGGAAAGGCCTGTATTTGGTTTCGGGCCTGGCACATATATTTTCAAGTACGCACCTTATCAGCTGGCAAAAAACCGTACACCCATCAGCACTGATTTTGGAACGCTTGGAAATGCCCATAGCGAATATATCGGGCCTTTAAGCGAATCGGGTCTCCCGGGAATGCTGACCATGATCCTGCTCGTTTTGTTTGTTCTTTGGCGTGGAACCACCATTTTTTATCATGCTCCTACCAAAGAAATGCGTATCTGGGCTTTACTGATGACGCTAAGTTTGATAACATATTTTTCTCACGGTCTGGTCAACAATTTTCTCCATACCGACAAAGCTTCAGTTCCTTTCTGGGCATTCATTGCTGTCATTGTTGCACTGGATAGTTATTATTATAAGTCATTAAATACCAAAAAGTAATGAAAAATTTTACACTTTTATCCCTGAGTTTTCTGCTCTTCTTTGCCGGGAGCATTTCTCCCTATCAGATTTTCACTTCTGATGGACAAAAAACTGATTTTGAACAAATTGTTAATCAGGCAAAAGATTGTGATGTCGTCTTTTTCGGAGAATTGCACAACTCTGCCATTGCCCATTGGCTGCAGTATGAACTTACTAAATCATTGTTTGAATTAAAAGGGAATCAACTTGTACTTGGAGCCGAAATGTTTGAAGCAGACCAACAACTTCTGATGAACGAATATCTTGGCAATATTATTTCTGAAAGCAGTTTTGAAAAGGAAGCCCGTCTCTGGCCAAACTATCAAACTGACTATAAACCATTGGTACTGTTTGCAAAAGAAAAGAATTTGCCATTTATAGCCACCAATATTCCCAGACGATACGCCTCAGTGGTTGCCAAATACGGCCTCGATACCCTCGACAATCTACTGGATAAGGAAGCTAAAAAGTATATTGCCAGATTACCCATAGCATTTGACCCTGAATTGCCGGGCTATAAAAATATGGTTCATCAGGGAGGGGGACCAGGAATGAAGTATATCGCTCAGGCTCAGGCAATTAAAGATGCCACCATGGCCTACTTTATTGAAAAAAACCTGAAGAAAAACAGCATTTTTCTTCATTTCAACGGGGCTTACCATACCAACAATTATGAAGGAATTATCTGGTATCTGAAAAAACTTAAACCCGGTTTGAAAATTCTGACCATTACCACTGAAGAGCAGGAAAACATAGAGCAGCTTGAGCAAGACAAGCTCAAACTGGCTGATTTTATCATTGTTGTTAAAGAAAGCATGACTAAAACTCATTAAAATTCAAAGTCTTATGAAAAATAAAACCATCATTTACCTGTTTGTATTGTTGTTATTTGCCTCATGCGGAAAAAACAGGAAACGTCAGCATGATCTGGATGAAATCTCAAATATGAAAAAAGAATTTGAACAATCCATTGTTGCAGCAAATTATGATGTAAACAAAGCCAATAAACTTGTTGTCCTGTATGATCAATTCATTGAAGAATATCCCAAAGACAGTCTTATCCCCGAGATGATGATTGCAAAAGCCATTATTCAGGCATCTTATCTGGGTGAAACAAAAAATGCTGTCAGCGACCTTGTTCAAATCAGTGAAAAATTCCCAAAAAGTCCTCAGGCACCTCAGGGTCTCTTTTTAGCTGCTGATTTTTACCAGTCAAAACTGAAAGACTTTGATAATGCCCGAAAGTGTTATCAAAAGATGATAGAAGACTATCCTAAAGACCCGCTGACACCTCAGGCCAAAATACTATTGCAAAATCTTGGAAAGACTCCTGAAGAACTGCTCGAGATTATTTTACAGAAAAAAGGGCTGGAAGACATCTCACATGAATCAGTGACTCCTGAAAAAAAATAAATAACCATGAAAAAAGTACTGTTACTGGGTTCCGGAATGGTTGCCGGGCCTGTCATACGCTATTTGCTTGATCATCAATATTTTGTTACGATAGCAACTCCACTGGTCGATCGTGCCTATCACCTCGCTGGCGACAAAAGTAATTTTAATGTCGTTGACTGGACAATTGAAAAGGAAGAACTTTTGTCAAAGCTTGTAAAGGAACATGACCTGGTCATCAGTCTGATTCCTTATATTTATCACGTAAAGGTCGCACGTCAATGTATCCTGTACCGGAAGAATATGCTGACCACATCCTATGTCAGCCCGGAAATGAAATCACTTCACGATGAAGCAAAGAATGCAGGTATCATTATTCTGAATGAGTGCGGGCTTGACCCCGGTATCGACCACATGAGCGCCATGAAAATCATTGACCATGTTCATCAAAAGAAAGGCACTGTTGATGTTTTTTATTCTTACTGCGGAGCTTTACCAGCGCCTGAAAGTGCCGACAACCCATTTCGTTACCGCTTCTCATGGAGTCCGAGAGGGGTTTTACTTGCTGGTAAAAATTCAGCTCAATATGTCAGAAACGGTTATATGGTAAATATTTCACCGGAAAATCTTTTTAAAGATGTCAGGACTATTGATTTTCCGGAATTTGGACAGATGGAGGTTTATCCAAACCGTGATTCGTTGAGTTACATAGATTTATATGGTATTCATGAAGTTTGCTCGCTGATGAGGGGCACTATTCGCTATCCGGGTTGGTGCGAAATAATGGATGCTTTCAAAAAACTTAACCTTTTCTCTGATGTTGAAATAGATTCATCTGAATTAACATATCGTCAGTTTATTGCACGGCAGGCTGATTTGACGACTGATGAAAATTTAGAAAATAATCTTTGCACTTTTTTAGGGTTAAAAAACAATTCTCTGCCTTTAGAAGCTCTGAAATGGGTTGGATTTCTCGACAATGAACCGATAAATAAAGAAAAAACCACACCATTCGACATTACTGCCGATCTGATGATACCCAAAATGTTGCTGGAAGATCATGAAAGAGACATGGTTCAGATGATGCATTATTTTGAAGTTTCTTACCCTGACGGGAGCAAAGAAGTCATCAACTCAAGCATGCTTGTATATGGAGAACCCGGGAAAGACTCTGCTGTAGCTAAAACAGTTGCACTTCCTGCTGCCGTAGCATCCTGTTTAATTCTTGAAAACAAGATTTCTCTGAAAGGAGTTCATATCCCTATTTATCCTGAAATCTATCTTCCTGTTCTTGATAAGCTTGCTGAAATGGGAATCTGTCTTCAGGAAGAAAGCAAAACGCTCCCTTAGTTTTATGGTATGCTACTTGAATAAATGTTAGCTATGATTCAGCGTTTTACAGCATTTTTGTTATTTCTGGTTGTATTTTCCTTTCTTTCTTTCGCACAGGAAGAAGAGGACGAAAAATATTCGAGAGATATTCCTAACAAGGAAAAGAAAGCCGACATTTTAGACCGGATTCATTTCGGGGGAGGTGCAGGAGCTCAGTTTGGTGCAAGAACCTACATTCAGGTCGCACCTCAGGCCGGTTTCGATATTACCAAACGTTTTACAGGAGGCTTAGGCATCAATTATACCTACTACCGCTACAATCTGGATGTTATTTACGGCAGCGGTGGAATCTATCAATCCAGCATCTATGGCGGAACTACCTTTTTGAACTACCGTCTTTTTGAATCAGTACTACTCCATACTGAATATGAGGCCCTAAATTATGAATATTATGACAATACACTGCCGGGCTTTAACCGCAGATGGCTGGGAAGTTTTTTCATCGGAGGAGGCTACCGGCAATATTTCAATGAAGGCCGATCTTATATTCAGGTTTTACTTCTATATAATCTGAATTACCAACCTAATTCACCTTACTCCAGTCCTTTGGTGCCGAGGATTAGCATTTATTTTTAACCGGAAATTTTTATTGATTAACCAAAAATAAAAAAGCACCCTGATTTCAACAGGGTGCCTGATTTTCATTGGATTGTATCAGCTGCAACCCAGACTGTTTCCGCAATTCAAACATTTGTAACATGTTCCGTTTCTGACGGTAATATGTCCGCACAAATCGCACGGAGGTGCATCACCCATCATATTGCTCAGGTATCCTTCCTGAGGCTTATAGGCTTTGGCATCTTTTGTATTGGGAGTGGATGTCAATACAGGCTTTTGAATGTGTTCATGTTCATGACTTTCAATACTTTGTTGTGTTTCATTTGAAAGTGAAATGGTGGGGTTCTGTATTTGTTCCAGTGCTTCAGGTGGTACCTGAACAAGATCAGTACGGTTGAGATATTCAAAACCAAGGAGACGGAAAACGTAATCGATGATGGAGGTTGCATATTTAATATTTGGATGGTCAACATTTCCCGAAGGATCGAAGCGTGTGAAAGTAAATTTTTCCACATATTCTTCTAATGGGACTCCGTATTGAAGGCCAATCGATATGGCTATTGCAAATGAGTTGAGCATACTCCTGAAACTGGCTCCTTCTTTATGCATGTCAATAAACACCTCGCCAAGAGTTCCATCACTGTATTCGCCCGTCCTGACAAAAATGGTCTGACCTCCTATTTTTGCTTTCTGGGTAAATCCTTTTCTCTTGCTTGGCAATCTTTTCTTTTCAACTATTCTTGAAAGCTCACGTTTAAATTTGGTATCCTCAGTCTGTGCAATTAGCTTTTGGGCTGCCTGAAGGACCTGTTCCTGAGTAAGTTCATCGATTGAATACAGCCTTTCACCCTCTTTTGAAGAAGAATCGGTCTTTTTATCATCAGAAGTTGATGTCAGTGGCTGACTATATTTGCTTCCATCACGATATATGGAAATAGATTTAAGTCCAAGCTTCCACGACTGGTAATAACATTTATCAATTTCCTCGATGGTCGTTTCATTCGGGAAATTAACGGTTTTTGAAATAGCACCGGTAATAAACGGCTGTGCAGCTGCCATTTGACGGATGTGTCCCATCGGATGGATAAATCTTTTTCCGTTATATCCATTTTTGTTGGCTGTGTCAAATATTGGCAGGTGTTCTTCTTTCAAATGTGGTGCTCCTTCAATACTCAGATTTCCGCAAACAAACAAGGATGCGGCTGCTATTTCTTTATCGGTAAAGCCTAACTCTTTAAGCAAATGAAAATCTTTTCTTTCATATTTTTCCTTTGGAATACCAAGCTTCTCAATGAAATTAACTCCGAGTGTTCTTACACTTACAGCATCATGCAATGAATAAGAACCTTTCAGCTTAGCTTCCATTTCTTTAATATCTTCATAAGCGAGGCCGGCATTCAGGAGTGAACCATAATTTATGTAGGGTGCATCTTTAAAACTGCCTGTTCCAATGGTATATTTGACAATGTCATCAATTTCCTTCTCAGAATAACCCAGTCGTTTGAGCGCCACCGGAATGCTTTGGTTGATGATTTTTAAAT
Source organism: Sphingobacteriales bacterium (assembly GCA_012517435.1). Classification (NCBI taxonomy): domain Bacteria; kingdom Pseudomonadati; phylum Bacteroidota; class Sphingobacteriia; order Sphingobacteriales; species Sphingobacteriales bacterium. The sequence goes on from JAAYUY010000214.1 coordinate 8,389, forward strand.
TCCCGCCACCGGCAAGTTTTTTAAATTTCACCAGTGTAAAATCGGGCTCTATTCCGGTTGTGTCGCAGTCCATCACCAGTCCGATCGTACCTGTTGGTGCCAGAACCGTAACCTGAGCATTGCGAAAGCCATATTCTTCACCCATTTTCAAGGCATCATCCCACACCTGACATGCTGCTTTCAGCAGATAATCAGGGCAATAGCGAGGTTCAATCCCCTTCGGAATAACTTCAAGGCCTTCATATCCTTCGGTCAGATTGTTAGCGGCAAGACGATGATTTTTAATCACACGGAGAAAATGAGGTTTATTTTTCTCATATTCTTTAAACGGACCAAGAATTTTAGCCATTTCCGCAGAAGTAGTGTAGGCATGTCCTGTCAGTATGCTGGTTAGTGCTCCGGTCATAGCAAAAGCTTCCTCGCTGTCATACGGAATTCCACTGACCATCAGAAGTGAACCAAGGTTGGCATAACCCAGTCCTAAAGTTCGGTAGTCATACGAAAGCCTTGCTACTTCCTCCGAAGGAAACTGAGCCATTAAAACACTGATTTCCAACACGATAGTCCAAAGCCTGATGGCATATTTATATGCCTCCACATCGAAAATTCCTGTTTCCTCATTGTAAAATTTTCTCAGATTCAATGAAGCAAGGTTACAGGCAGTATTGTCGAGGAACATGTATTCCGAACATGGATTGGAGGCACGAATTCTTCCGCCCTCCGGACAAGTATGCCAGTCATTAATGGTAGTATCGAACTGGAGACCCGGATCGGCACAATTCCATGCAGCTTCTACGATTTGTTGCCACAACTGACGAGCCTTAATTTTTTTAATAACCCTGCCTGTGGTTCTTTCAGTGAGTTCCCAGTCTCTGTCTTCTTCGACTGCACGAATGAATTCGTTGGTTACTCTGACCGAATTGTTTGAATTTTGTCCGGAGATGGTTCTGTAAGCTTCTCCTTCATAATCTGCTGAATAACCGGCTTCAATGAGTGCTTTGACTTTTTTCTCTTCTTCGACTTTCCAGTTGATAAACTCTTCAATTTCAGGGTGATCGACATCGAGAATGACCATTTTGGCAGCTCTGCGGGTAGTTCCGCCTGATTTAATAGCTCCGGCAGCACGGTCTCCTACCTGTAAAAATGACATTAACCCACTGGATTGTCCACCACCGGAGAGCTTTTCATATTTGCTTCTCAGGTTGGAATAATTTGTACCGACTCCGGACCCATACTTGAAAATTCGTGCTTCACGCACCCACAAATCCATGATGCCTCCTTTGTTTACAAGGTCATCATCCACACTGAGAATAAAGCAGGCATGTGGCTGTGGCCTCTCATAAGCCGATTCCGATTTTTTCACTTCACCATCAAAAGGGTCAACATAATAATGACCCTGAGCATGTCCTTTTATACCGTAGCTGCGATACAATCCGGTATTGAACCACTGCGGTGAATTGGGGGAAGCAATCTGAGCCAGTAGCATATAAACTATTTCATCATAAAAAGCTTGTGCATCTTCGGCACTGTTGAAATAGCCATATTCTTCGCCCCAGCATTTCCAGTCATTTGCCATCCGGTGAACGACTTCCTTGATGGAAGTTTCGCGTCCGGTGGTTCCGTCTGGTCTTGGAACTCCTGCCTTACGGAAATATTTCTGAGCAAGGATATCGGTGGCTACCTGGCTCCAACCTGCAGGCACCTCGACATTTTTCATTTCAAATACAGTTTCGCCTTCTGAATTTTTAATCAAAGAATGCCGTAGCTCGTAGGTAAACTGGTCATAAGGTGAAATTCCTTTTTTTGTGTAAAATCTCTTAATTTCCAATCCTTCTTTTTTGCTGTAATCTTTTTTCATATCTGTTGACATTTATCTCCTGTTAATTTTTAAAGGTGAAAATCCCCCCACAAACCTAAGTTTACGTTTTATGTCAATGGAGAGAATTTCAGATTTAAAACAAAGCTAATTCGTGAAATAAAACCTTCGGAATAATATTTTCAACAGTTTCAACATTCATCTTAACACATTGTTTTTCAGTCGCATGAAAAAAAGTGTTAGTCTTTAATTAACTAATTCTGAAATCCTTATTAATTTTTGCGTGATGTTGATAAGTTTCTGTTAAAATCTGATTCTAAAAAAAGCTCTATCTTTGCACCTGAGAAGATTTCAGCCAGAATAATTATTATGACCTCCATTGCGAAACAAATATCTGAAAAAAAACAAAAATCTGAAAAACTCTTTGCATGGCTGATTGATCCTGACAAATTAAGCATTTCTTCATTACATGAGCAATTGAAAATTGCAGCTCAGCACCCTCCCGATCTGATTTTTCTTGGCGGAAGCCTGATGTTCAAAGATCAGATAAATGAATTTATCCTGACCATAAAACAGCATCTTCAGCTACCCGTTATTATATTTCCGGGCAGCACCAACCAGTTTAATGAAAATGCTGATGGAATATTGTTTATCTCGTTAATTTCAGGAAGAAATCCGGATTTTTTAATAGGCCGGCATGTTGAAATCGCCTCGCTGTTGCATCGCTCACGTCTGGAGGTTCTGCCAACCGGCTATATGCTGATTGATTGCGGAGTGCCTACTACAGCATCCTATATAAGTGGAACATTCCCGATTCCTTACCATAAAGATGACATCGCTTTGTCCACTGCACTTGCCGGCAAAATGCTCGGTCTTCAGCTTATTTTTCTTGACGGGGGTAGTGGTGCCCAAAGACCTGTCAGCTTGCAAATGATATCTTTAATTCGTCAACATATTGATCTTCCTATCATTGTGGGCGGTGGCATCAGAACTCCCGGGCAAATGAAAAATGCTTTTGAAGCTGGAGCCGATATTGTGGTCATCGGCAATGTCATTGAAGAAAACCCCACCTTGTTGATAAGTTTTGCTCAACTAACCCGCTCGTTTCAGCAATAGCTTTAATATTTTTGCTGTTTGATTTTTCTGGCACTTTTTCAATACATTATTATTAATGGCAATTAAAGCAAGCAATATTCCTGAGAATACTTTCAGAGATGAAAAAAAAGCTAAGACTTCACAGAAGAAAAAGCTGAGTTTTTCAATTCCGAATGAAAAAGCCGAAAGAATCAGAAAACTTTCCGGTCTGTTTATTTTAACATTTGCCATTATCCTGTTTTCTTCATTTATTTCTTTTCTCTTCACCTGGAAAATGGACCAAAGCCTGGTAAAAGACTTTAACAGCCTTATCCTGAGTTTCAAAGAAATCAGGCCCGGCCTGGCTGACAACCATGGAGGACTGATCGGGGCTTATCTTTCTTATGTTTTCATGGCTAAATGGTTTGGTATTTCTGCCTTTTTCATTGTATTTATCCTTATTGTCGCAGGAATCAGGTTGTTTTTCGATTACAGATTGCTACCTTTCAGGAAAACCCTTGTTTTTTGCCTTTTCTCCATGTTCTGGCTTTCAACCACACTTGGATTGCTTTTTTATCAATCAGCCGACCTTATGGCAGGGGGCTTTGGCATCTTTTCTTATCTATGGTTAAATAGTCTGTTGGGTATATTCGGAACTGTCATTGTCCTGCTTTTCGCCATGGTTCTTTTTCTGATACTTATGTTTAATGTCAGTTTCAAACTTCCTAAACGAATAAAAGAAGAAGCTAACCCTCAGGAAGAAAAAGCAGTTGATGAAGCTGAACCTGTATGGCCTCCGGAAGAACAGGATAGCCCTGCTGTTATTCTGGAAGAAGAAGATAAAGAAGTTATCTTTTTTGACGAGGAAGAGGGAGATGAGGCCACCATCCCTGATGAAGGTAGCAACACCATTCTGACCTCACAGGAAGTTGATTTTGAAATAGAAAGAGGAGCAGACGATGAAAGAGATGTCCGTCTTCAGGATGGACAATCCATTGAAGATCTCAGGCCTTACGACCCGACACTCGAACTTTCCAACTATAAATTTCCACCCCTTGATTTGTTGAATGATTATTCTGAAATCATTACGGAAATCAATCAGGCTGAGCTTGAAGAGCGTAAAAACATGATAGTTCAGACGCTCCGGAACTATAATATTGAAATAGAGAAAATAAAAGCAACCGTTGGCTCCACGGTTACACTCTATGAAATCATTCCCGCAGCCGGCATCCGTATTTCAAAAATCAAAAATCTTGAAGATGATATTGCGCTGAGCCTTTCTGCTCTTGGCATCAGAATTATTGCCCCTATTCCCGGCAAAGGTACAATTGGCATCGAGGTTCCCAACACCAGCCCTGAAATCGTTTCGATCAAATCAGTATTAAGTTCGGCTAAGTTTCAGAATACCAATATGGAATTGCCTTTTGCCATGGGTAAAACCATTTCAAATGATGTATTCATTGCCGACTTAACCAAAATGCCCCATTTATTGATTGCCGGAGCAACCGGGCAGGGAAAATCTGTCGGATTAAACGTCATCATTACCTCATTGCTTTATAAAAAACACCCTTCTCAGGTTAAATTTGTACTGGTTGACCCGAAAAAAGTCGAGTTAAGTATTTACAGCAGGATAGAAAAACATTTTATGGCAAAGCTACCGGATTCGGATTCTGCCATAATCACCGATATCAGTCAGGTAATAGATACCCTCCATTCCTTAACGGCTGAAATGGATGAAAGATACCTTTTGCTGCGCGATGCACATGTCAGAAACATTGTGGAATACAATAAAAAGTTCATTGCCAGACAGTTAAATCCACTTGAAGGACACCGCTACCTTCCCTACATCGTTCTGGTGGTTGATGAACTGGCAGATTTGATGATGACAGCCGGTAAGGAAGTTGAAATGCCAATAGCCCGTCTCGCACAGTTAGCCCGTGCCATTGGGATACACCTGATTCTTGCCACGCAGCGTCCTTCAGTCAATATCATTACCGGAACCATTAAAGCTAATTTTCCGGCACGAATTGCTTTTAAAGTTAGTGCCGCAGTTGATTCAAGAACCATTATTGATTCAAAAGGTGCCGAGCAGCTTATCGGACGAGGTGATATGTTGTTCTCAACCGGCAGCGATACCATCCGCATTCAGTGTGCCTTTATCGACACGCCTGAAATTGAAAGAGTTGTTGAATTTATTGCCGACCAACCCGCTTATCCTCAGGTACATACCCTTCCTCAGGTTGAAAAAGAAGCTGAAGTGTCTGAAACGGATGCAGATCTCGATGACATTGACCCGCTCTTTGAAGATGCCGCCAGAATTGTGGTTCAGCATCAACAGGGTTCTACTTCTCTCATACAAAGAAGGCTTAAGCTGGGTTATAACCGCGCTGGCCGTATTATCGACCAGCTTGAAAGTGCCGGTATTGTCGGACCATTTGAAGGTAGCAAGGCCCGGGCTGTACTGATTCCTGATGAATTTGCGTTGGAACAGTTTTTGAGAAATTTCAGGAATAATTCTTAATCCTGATGAGGCACTTTTTAGCCATTGTTTTTTTATTCAATATTATTTCCTCGTTCACTCTGATAGCTCAGGATGAAGTGGCACGTGCCAATGAGATCATCCGTAAAACTGTGGCTAAATACAAAGCATATACTTCTTCTGAAGTTTCCTTCAATTACACCATGGAAAACAGAGCCGATAATTACAAGGAACAGCAAAAAGGCATGATTTATCTTAAAAACGGCAATTTTAACCTGACGATAGGTACCCAGACCATCATTTCCAACCAGGTCAAAGTGTGGACTTACATGAAGGATGTGAATGAAGTACAAATAAGTAAATATGACCCTGATGAGCTTGAAATTAATCCGACAGAAATATTTACCATGTGGGAAACCGGCTTTTTGTCCCGTTATGCCGGTGATGTGACTGTCAATAATTTACCTGCTTTCTTAATTGAAATGACTCCCGTCAATAAAAACCTCTCTTACTACAAGGTTAAATTGTTTATTGATAAAAAAAACTACAGTATTTTGCGGATTCAGACTTTTTACAAGGAAAGCGCCCTTATTCTGACTTTTGATATCGTCAGTGTAAAGCCTAATGTCCCAATTAACGACAATATGTTCAGGTTTGATGTTTCAAAATACCCCGGCATCGAAGTGGTTGACCTGACCAAATGACCCGATCATCAGTATGCTTTTTATTTTCCTGCTTAATCATTCAATCAGAAAGCGTGATTAATTTACATTTGCATAAAATTAAGGCATGAAAAAAAATCGACTGGTTTTATTTTTACTCTTTCCTCTAATGTTATCCTCTTGTTCAAAGAAAGAATATACATTTCTGGAAGGCGAAACCATGGGAACCATCTATCACATAAAGTATTATTCCCCTGAGGGGATAAACCTAAAACAATCCATTGATTCCCTGCTTAATAGTGTTAACCTTTCGCTGTCAACCTACATTCCTGAATCTGTTATCTCGAAAGTTAATCAGGCTAACGACTCAGTTCTGGTGGATGAAATGTTCCGCTTGGTTTTTCAAAAGTCAAAAGAAGTGTGGGAGGCTTCATCCGGGGCATTCGACCCGACCGTTATGCCTTTGGTTAATGCCTGGGGCTTTGGTTTCTCAAAAATGAATAATGTTGACAGTAATTTGATTGATAGCTTGTTACAATACGTTGGGTTTGAAAAAGTCAAGCTACATGGAAACCGTCTTATCAAATCCAATCCATATATCATGCTTGACTTTTCAGCCATAGCCAAAGGGTTCGGGGTGGATTGTGTAGCTGAATTACTGCAGTCTTACCACATCAGCGACTATATGGTGGAAATTGGAGGAGAAGTCAGGGTAAGTGGGCTCAATCCAAAAGGCAATAAATGGAACATTGCCATTGAAAAACCTGTTGAAAATCAAACACCAGATCAAATGATTGATACCATCTTTGCCGTAACCGGCCTTTCCCTGGCTACATCCGGAAATTACAGGAATTTTTACTATAAAGATGGGGTAAAATATGCCCATACCATTAATCCGAAAACCGGTTTTCCTGCTTTCAACGATTTACTAAGTGCTTCAGTCATAGCAGAGAAATGCATCGAAGCCGATGCCTGGGCAACTGCATTCATGGTGATGGGGAAAGAAAAATCACTTAATATTTTAAAAAACCAACCGAATCTGGCCGTTTTTTTCATTTACAAAGATGAAAACAACAAGGAAAGATTCTATTCCTCCGAAAACCTTTCCAAATTTTTAATGGAATGAATTTATTTATGACCCAGAAATTGCTCATGCTCTTTGTCGTCAAGTCCGCAGGTCATTGGGTCCATCCCGCAACTCTCACAACTGATGCCTTTGGCATCCATCATACGGTGTTTGGCAGCACACGACTTTTCCATTTGTCCGCCTTTTTTGAAAATTGTTTTTACATTCAGTAAAAAAACCGCAATGCCCACTAAAGCAACGAAAAATAAAATCTGTAACAGCATATTTTTAAAAATGTAATCCTTGAATATTGCAAAAGCCTTACCATGAAACCAGATAGAGAAAATCCAGAAAAAAAACTTGAAGCTTTCGGGCGCCTGCTTGAAACCATGGACACCCTGAGGGAAAAATGCCCGTGGGATCGCAAGCAGACATTTGAGAGCCTTCGGCCACATACTTTGGAAGAGAGCTACGAACTCTCAGAAGCTGTCTTGCTGAATGCTCCTGAAAAAATAAAAGAGGAACTGGGCGATCTGCTCCTTCACATTGTTTTCTATGCCAGAATAGGCGAAGAAAAACAGGAGTTCAGCATCTATGATGTTTGCAATGATTTGGTCGGAAAACTCATCGAACGTCATCCGCATGTCTATGGAAATGTGAAAGTCAGGGATGACGCTGAAGTTAAAGACAATTGGGAAAAAATAAAGATAAGTAACGGGGACAAAACCACGCTTGGTGGTGTTCCTGCCGGCTTACCCTCGATGATAAAAGCCATTCGTATTCAGGAAAAAGCTAAAGGAGTGGGCTTCGACTGGGACCACAGGGAACAGGTATGGGATAAAATTGAAGAGGAAATGAAAGAATTTCATGAGGAAGTTCTGAAGGCTGAGAGTAAGGATAAAATTGAAGATGAGTTTGGCGATTTGCTGTTTTCACTCATCAATTATGCCCGCTTTTTCGACATCAACCCCGACACTGCCCTTGAAAAAACCAACCTGAAATTTATTGACCGTTTTAACCGGATGGAAGAGGCTGTTAAAAGAGACGGAAAATCCTTCAGATCAATGAGTCTGGAGGAAATGGAAGATTATTGGCAGGGGATGAAACAGGGGTGAATTACCACGTTGAAATTGCAGCCCTTTTCCATGTATCAGTATTGCCACCTGGTCCATCTCCGTTTGTACAAATATAGATAAAGTCAGTATCCCATCTGATTTCCCCTGTATAACCATTATCAGATGATGAACTTGGAGTGGAAGAAGTCCTGATTCTGATTGATGAACCATTAATATCAAGCTTACTTGTAAGAGATGTTGTAGAAATTCCAATATTAGTTCCATCATCATATAATATTGAGCTTGACAATGAAGTTGATGATGAATATTTTGAAAGATAACCAGATGTCCCTGACCCACTTAGCTTAGTTGTCCATGATAATAAACCACTTCCATCTGTTGATAATACATCTCCACTTGAACCATCAGAAGAAGGAAGTGTATAGGTTATATTACTACTTTGAGTCTGAGCTTTAAATGCGGTGTAATTGTTTGAACCATCGTAAAAGCCATCTGTCGAATTCTCATTTGGCTCAACAAATCTTAATTCTGCAGCTGAATTAGTTATGTTATCAAGTATTACGTGTCCATTAATACCATAAAAGGCTATATCAGTAGCAGTTCCTCCGTTTGCACCATCATAATCCCATGCCCAACCTTGAACTCCAATGTTTACAGAGCCAGAAGTTAAACCATAAGCACTTCCGGAAGCTCCTACGTTATTTTGCCCATTAACTGACATTCTGCCTGCTATTCCAGCATTAAAATAACTCCCGGCACTTGCAACTTCACCCCATACACCAACATTCTGATAATCACTATTAGCAGCATATCCATTTACTCCATTATTATATTTGGTACCTGAAGCTGCACCGGTGCTTTTACCATTAACACCAAAATTATAGGTACCAACTCCAGTCGTATTTCCATAAACCCCAAAGTTTTCAGCACTGCTACTTGTTCCATAAGCAAAGCCATAAGTACCATAATTATAAGACCCGGAGCCTTCAGAAGCATGACCAGCCTGCCCGAAAATACCATAATTGGTTGTTGTGCCATGTGCATATCCTGTCACAGCTCTGTTGTCAGTGGTTCCTCCTGAAACGTTAAAATAGGAAAGCCAGTTTTCAGCTCCGCTACTGCTAAGTAAAGCATGCAACCGATAACCCGGACTTGTTCCTATCCCCAGCCTTTTATTGGTATTATCCCAATAGAAATTACTGTTGTCCTGGCTTATCGTTGTTCCATCACTGAACAACACACTTCCGGATGTTAAGGAAGGAAGAGAAAAGGTGCTTAATTTTTCCCATGAACCATAATTCCTTAAATAAAGTCCTGTTGAGCCACTGGATTGATAGACAATCAGGCCATCGGCAAGATTTATCATCCCGTTTCTTTGTGTAGCAGTCAGTCGTGGTAATAATAATCCTTTGGTTGTTGATCTGACATCCAGCACCGCTGATTTATCTGCTGAAGTGTATCCTGCAGTATCTGTAACAACTGTCTGTGATCTTACAACATTTATCACCAATACAAAAACAAAAAGTGTCAGAATCTTTTTCATAATTGTCTGAATTTTAATCATTTATTGAATAAATATTTTTTTCGTGATGAAATTGCCGTTTGTCTGAATATGAATCAAATAATATCCTCTGGCCACATTCAGATTAAAGTAATTGATATGTAAATCCCCTTTACAGAGTATTTTCCCCATCATATCTGTTACCATGAAATTTCCTGCCAAATTTTTAGGATTAACCAGATAAATTGTTTTTCCGGAACTATACACCTGAAAATCAGCATGATTTTCTGCAATGCCAGTAAGGTCAGGATTGATATGAATAAAAAACCGGTTGATGTTAGTCCCCTTTGCCGGAATAAATTCGTAACTTCTTAATTCTGCCAAATCAATAAATTTCTTTTCCTGACGGTCTTCAAGATAAATCTTAACTGAGGGATCAATATTCTCAAAACCAAGCAGTTTAATCTGATGGTTAATTTCAAGTCCGGCATCCAAACCCAGAGGGATTACCTTATTAGTCGTTGCATCAATCTCCGGTAAGCTGTTAATGACATATTCTTTTTCATCCCAGATGGAATAAAATGCCAGATTGGGATTCCCTTTAAGTTTTATACCATCATAAAGTCTGTCATGCTCATCTGTTGCTTCTTTCCTGAAGGCAATAATGATTTCATTCGACAGATTAAAATCATTCGTTACAGATAATTTTATTCTTTGAAAATCAATGAGTTCAGGAGTAAAGAATTGCGCATCTGTCGTGTGCATTCTTTGTGAATTTTTAAAGTAAAGTGTTCCGCTTCCAGCACCTGATTTTTTCACGAAAAAAGCCTGGCCAATGGCTAAAACTCCATTGGGGGCTACCTGTTGACCTCCACCTGAAGCAGCAGAGCCACTTCCGTTCCAACTGGCATAATCGGCATTGCTGTAGCCACCTCCACCACTTGTATCGCTGTCCCAAAAATATAATGTACCATCAATCAGAGAGTTATCAGCAACAAATGTCGAACAACTTACCGCTGAAGGATAGGGATTCCCCACCAGATTCCAGCCATCTGCACTTGAATTACCTGAGCTGGTATTGGTGATGGTTACACCTATATCACTTGAAGTATTCAATGTTCCTGTAAAAATCCTGGTCGTCCAATTATCATAAACTGCCGTATAACCGAGTCCGTCAGTCAGTGTACCCGATAAAATTCTTGTCCAGCCAATATTCGGATCAGTGCTGGTATTGGTTTCATCATACCAGTAAACATTGTAATTTCCATTGGTATTGTCATAAATGGAGGTAAAAGCCCCGTTATGTACCGGAGATGAAACAAAATGCAGCCTTTTTCCTCCTGTGAGATGTCTGTGGACTGTTAAGTTTCCGCTATTGCTTCCGGCATCAATCAAAGATGCTGTTGAATACGTTGCACTCGACAGTAAAGTAAATGAACCGGTCATGGTCAATATTCCATTAACGTTCACATGCTTACTGGCCGGAACTTCAACAGCCGCTCCGGAAGCAACAGTCAGATTATTGAAATCTGTACGGTTGTTACCGGTAATTTGTTGGGTTGAACTTCCATTGAAAGTAACAAGTCCACCGCTAAGTGTTTGAGTACTTCCTTTATTGTTGGTCCAGTCTCCGGAAACAGAAATATTTCCGCCAGCTGTGAATGATCCTGAACTCCCAATTGTAAAATTCTGCGTTATCAGATATCCACCTGAAGGTACAATCAAATAGCCTCCACTATTATCATAAACTCCCTGAGCATGTATAAAAGTGGATATAACCATGACAGTAAAAAGGCTTTTGGCTTTTTTCAGCATAAAAGAAAAGATTTTTTACAAAGTTCTTTAAAATTAATTACAGGTGAAAATTTTTTTAATCACATTTGTTAAAAATAGGTCAGTCTCCTCACGCCTGCCAGATGCTTTGCATATCTGACAACCTGTTCTGTATATCCCCATTCGTTATCATACCAGACATATATCACCACATTTTTCTTGTTCTCTCCAACAATGGTTGCAGCTCCGTCAATAATTCCTGCATGGCTGTCGCGGATAATATCGCTCGATACAAGCTCTGCATTTTCAGAAAAATCAAGCTGTTCGACCAGATTTCCATGCAGGCTGTAGTGTTTCAACACACGATTAACTTCTTCCTTGCTGGTTTCTTTTTTTAATGTCAGGTTCAGGATGGCCAGCGATCCATCAGGTGTCGGAATACGCACGGCATTTCCTGTGAGCTTCCCTTTCAGATGAGGCAGTGCTTTGGCAACTGCTGAGCCTGCTCCTGTTTCGGTAATGACCAGATTAAGTGCTGCAGCTCTTCCTCTTCTGTATTTTTTGTGGTAATTATCCAGCAGATTCTGGTCGTTGGTATAACTATGCACGGTTTCTATATGTCCGAACTCAATACCAAATTCATCATCAATAATCTTCAAAGCAGGAACTATGGCATTGGTTGTACAGGAAGCTGCAGAAAATATACTTTCTTTTTCAGGTGAAAATTGATCATGATTAATACCAAAAACAACATTTGGAATATCACCTTTTCCGGGTGCAGTAAGTAAAACCTTTGAAATACCTTTTGCCTGAAGATGCTTGCTTAAGCCCTCCCTGTCGCGCCAGACTCCCGTATTATCTATCAGCAAGGCATCATTAATACCCCATTGTGTGTAATCAATTTCTGAAGGATGATCGCTTGAGATGAGTTTGATAAATTGACCGTTTACAATAAGTCCCTCATTTTCATAATCTTCATCCACAGTTCCTCTGAAAGGTCCGTATATCGAGTCATTTCTGAGCAACTCTGCTCGTTTTTGAATCTGGGCAGCATCCATTTTCCCTCTGATGACGATGGCCTTTAACCTGAGCTGCTCTCCCTTGCCGGTATTGTTGATCAGTAAACGGGCTGCAATCCTTCCTATCCGGCCAAATCCGTAAAGTACTACATCTTTTGGCTGAAGCCTGAATTTGTCTTTTCCGATATAATCCTTAAGCCGCTCGCTGACAAATTCATCGGCACTCCTATCCTTCCCGTCTTCAAACCATTGGGAAGCAAGTATCCCAATGTCAATTTTTGAAGGAGCAATATCGAGTTTCTGAATGGCAGTAGCAATTGAAAGTGTGTCGAAAACATAAATTTCTTTTTGGGTTATCTGCCTTCCAAGCTTATGATGCTGCAGGATAAGCTCTATCCCTTTGTCAAACAACTTTTTACGAAAAAAAACCAGTTCAACCGATTTGTTAAACCATAAATCATTGACAATCGCAGATAATTTCGATGCTGCTTTTTCTCTCTCAATCCAGTTGTTCAGTAATTCATCAACCTTTTTTTTCATGTGTGATTTTTTAGATTAAAAAAATTTGATATGTTGCCTTTTTTTGCAACAATCATTCCGATTGATTGAGAAATTATTGCCTGAAAGCTAAAAATCAATCATGCAGCAAACATTAATATTTTTGGCAGCATAGGCATCATCCAGCCTTGCTGTCGGCAATGTATGTGGTGCAGTCTTTACAATTTCAGGATTCGAAGCAGCTTCTTCGGCTATTTTAATCATTGCATCACAAAATGCATCCAGTCGCTCCTTACTCTCGGTTTCAGTGGGTTCAATCATCAGACATTCATGGACAATCAAAGGGAAATAAACCGTTGGCGGATGAAACTGATAATCCATCAGTCTTTTGGCCACATCAAGTGTACTGACTTCATATTTCTTTTTTAAGGAATGGCTCGAGAGTATTGCTTCGTGCATGATTTTTTCGTTTCCATAGGGGGCATCATAATAATCTTTAAGCCTGTTAAGGATGTAATTGGCATTGATAATGGCATTTTCAGCCACCGACTTTAATCCATCACTCCCATGCATCAGGATATAGGTATAAGCTCTCACCATCATGCTGAAATTCCCCCAGAATGCATGTACCCGACCAATCGTATCCTTACATTCACAATTCATCACATATTGATCTCCATGTTTCTCGACAACAGGCTTTGGTAAATAACCCAACAAGCGTTCACCGACTCCAACTGGTCCTGAACCAGGGCCACCACCTCCGTGAGGGGTCGAAAAGGTTTTATGTAAATTAAAATGCATGACATCGAAACCCATGTCACCCGGGCGTGCCAATCCAAGAATGGCATTCAGATTGGCTCCATCCATATACATCAATCCACCTGCCTGATGAACCAGTTCACATATCGTTTCAATTTGTGTTTCAAATATCCCGACTGTATTGGGATTGGTCAGCATCATTCCGGCTACTTCATCCGAAAGTTTCGATTTTAAATCTTCAATATCAACTTGTCCGTTTTCGAGCGAGTTGACCGAAACCACTTTAAATCCGCTTAATGAAGCACTTGCAGGATTGGTCCCGTGTGCTGAATTGGGGACCAGAATTATTTTTCGTTTGTCTAATTCCCCTTTTTTTTCATGATACTTTCTGATGATGAGTATTCCGGTAAATTCCCCGTGGGCTCCGGCTGCGGGCTGTAACGAAACGGCTTTCATGCCTGATATTTCGCCTAAAAATTCCTGCAATCGGCACATTAGTTCCAATGCTCCCTGAACCTGATCATCTTCCTGAAGGGGATGTATGTTTAAAAAACCCTCCATTCTGGCTGTCAGTTCATTGACCTTCGGATTGTATTTCATCGTACAGGAACCTAAAGGGTACATGTTTTTATCAATATGATAGTTTTTTACGCTCAGATTGACCATGTGCCGCTGAAGCTCATTTTCACTCACCTCTGGAAGCGGTATTGAATTATCCCTCTTGTATTTTTTGGGTAATTTGTGTGTAAAATCTGCAATTTCAGATTTGGGGAGATTGTAGGCTTTTCTGCCAGCCTTACTCTTTGAAAAAATTAATTCTTTATCTATCATAAGTCATACGCTTTAAATGAATTTTTTTTGGGCTTTCGAATTTATTGTAATTCCCTTAAATAAAACTGAATTGTATTTTCAATTCCAAAATAAAGTGCATCCGATATTAAAGCATGCCCGATTGAAACTTCAAGCAAATCGGGAATATTCTGTCTGAAATACCGTAAATTTTTGAGATTCAGGTCGTGTCCGGCATTTATACCCAATCCACAATTGTTTGCCATTCTTGCACTATCGACATATTCCTCAATGGCTTTTGCAGGATCTTCCGAATAAAACTTTGCATATTTCTCGGTATAAAGCTCAATTCTGTCAGCCTGGCATTTTACTGCTCCTTCAACCATTTTTGGATCCGGATCAACGAAAATGGAAACTCGAATTCCATACCTGTGAAATTCTTCATTGACTTCTTGCAAAAATGCCTGATTTTTAATAGTATCCCATCCTGCATTGCTGGTCAGTGCCTCAGGAGGATCAGGAACAAGGGTTACCTGTGCTGGACGAACACTTGTTACGAGTTCAACAAATCTTTTTGTCGGATTTCCTTCAATATTAAATTCGGTAGTAACCACCTTTTTTAGCTCATACACATCATTGTAACGAATATGACGCTCGTCAGGTCTTGGATGTACTGTTATTCCTTCAGCTCCAAAACGTTCACAATCAATGGCAAACTGAATAACATCCGGAAGATTTCCTCCCCTGCTGTTTCTGATTAAGGCTACCTTATTAATATTAACACTTAATCTGGCCATTTTTTAATACCTGTAATGATCGGGTTTAAAAGGACCTTCTTTTTTAACTCCAATATAATCTGCCTGAGTATCAGTTAATTTTGTCAGCTTTACTCCAATTTTTTCAAGATGCAGACGCGCAACTTCTTCATCCAGATGTTTAGGTAAACGATAAACACCAACAGGATATTTATTTTTCCATAAGTCGATCTGTGCAAGCGTCTGGTTTGAAAATGAGTTGCTCATCACAAATGACGGGTGCCCCATGGCACATCCCAGATTGACCAGCCTTCCTTCTGCCAGCAATAAAATCGAATGACCATCGGGGAAAATATATCTGTCAACCTGTGGTTTGATATTAACTTTTTTAATGCCCTCAATTCTTTCAAGTTCATTTACCTGAATTTCATTGTCGAAATGGCCAATATTACATACGATAGCAAGATCTTTCATTTTGCTCATGTGTTCAGCCGTGATGACATCCCTGTTGCCGGTAGCTGTAACAAAAATATCGGCTTCTTCAAGCGAATCTTCAACTGTTTTGACTTCATAGCCTTCCATGGCAGCCTGCAAGGCACAGATTGGATCTATTTCAGTTACAATCACCCTTGCCCCATTGGCACGCAATGACTGAGCCGATCCCTTTCCAACGTCTCCATAACCGCAAACCACTGCCACTTTTCCTGAAATCATTACATCTGTGGCCCTTTTTATGGCATCTACCAAAGATTCCCGGCAACCATACTTGTTGTCAAATTTTGATTTCGTTACAGAATCATTGACGTTTATGGCTGGTATTAATAGCTCTCCTTTTTCAAACATCTGATATAACCTGTGAACACCAGTCGTGGTTTCTTCCGAAACTCCCCTGAGTTCACTTACAGTCCGGTGCCAACGCTGAGAATCCTTCTGATAAATGTCTTTCAATAATTTCAATATTATCTCTTCTTCTTTGTTTGAAGGCTTTCTGTTGAAAAACTCAGGATTTTCTTCTCCCTTATAACCCCAATGTATTAATAAGGTAGCATCACCACCATCATCCACTATTAAATTTGGGCCTTTGCCATTTTCAAATTCCAATGCTTTTGAAGTGCACCACCAGTACTCCTCCAGGCTTTCTCCTTTCCATGCAAATACAGGAACTTCTGAGTGTTTGACAATTGCTGCGGCAGCATGATCCTGTGTGCTGAAAATATTACAACTTGCCCATCTGACATCGGCTCCAAGTTCTTTTAATGTTTCAATCAAAACAGCAGTCTGTATGGTCATGTGTAAAGAGCCACTGATTCTTGCTCCTTTTAAAGGTTTGTCTTTACTATATTTCTCACGTATCGACATTAATCCGGGCATCTCCTTTTCCGCCAACTCAATTTCTTTTCTTCCAAAATCTGCTAATGAAAGGTCGGCAATTTTAAAATCTGTTATCATCTTTCTTATTTTTATCGTATTAATTTTGCGGCAAAAGTAGTTAAAATCTTTATTCCCATAAAAAATGTACGGTAGGGATAATCTGCATACAACCATCTGGGAGTCAGTATCAAGTAAACATAACCAACGCACAATTACTTAATTATCAATAATTTAATAAATCAAATGGGCTATTTTCTTAAATTAGCATAACAATTTCATTAAATTACTGATATACAGTAATTAACAAAAGATTAAGAAAGAATAAAAAATTTTAAAAAAAAATTTGGAGGATTAAAAAAGCTCCCTACCTTTGCAGTCCAATTTTTTACGGTCATAATTAATGATTTTGAGTTCTTAAAAAATTTGAAAAAAAATTTGGAGGATTAAAAAAGATGAATCATCTTTGCAGTCCTTTTTAAGTTTGAAAATTTAAGTACAACCGCAAGGGTTGATATAAAAGTTCTTTATAAGGTTGTGGAAAAAAGCGTAAGGTACTGAGCATAATATAAAAACCTTTTTACCATGAAGAGTTTGATCCTGGCTCAGGATGAACGCTAGCGGCAGGCTTAATACATGCAAGTCGAACGGTAAATATTGAGCAATCAATATGAGAGTGGCGCACGGGTGAGTAACACGTATGTAACCTACCTCTAACCGGAGAATAGCTTCGAGAAATCGAAATTAATATTCCATAATATCTGATAGCGGCATCGTTAACAGATTAAAGCTCAGGCAGTTAGAGATGGGCATGCGGTCCATTAGCTAGTTGGTGGTGGTAATGGCCCACCAAGGCTACGATGGATAGCTGGTCTGAGAGGATGATCAGCCACACTGGCACTGAGACACGGGCCAGACTCCTACGGGAGGCAGCAGTAGGGAATATTGGGCAATGGGCGAAAGCCTGACCCAGCCATGCCGCGTGCAGGATTGAAAGCTCTATGAGTCGTAAACTGCTTTTGTCTGGGACGAAAATAACTTTTCTAAGTGAATTGACGGTACCAGACGAATAAGGACCGGCTAACTACGTGCCAGCAGCCGCGGTAATACGTAGGGTCCAAGCGTTATCCGGATTTACTGGGTTTAAAGGGTGCGTAGGTGGTTTGATAAGTTAGTGGTGAAATCTTCCGGCTTAACCGGAAAACTGCCATTAAAACTATCTTACTTGAGTGTAGCCGAGGCGAGTGGAATGTATCATGTAGCGGTGAAATGCTTAGATATGATACAGAACACCAATTGTGAAGACAGCTCGCTAGACTATTACTGACACTGAGGCACGAAAGCGTGGGGAGCAAACAGGATTAGATACCCTGGTAGTCCACGCCCTAAACGATGAACACTAGACGTGTGTGGCTTAGCTATACGTGTCCAAGCGAAAGCGTTAAGTGTTCCACCTGGGGAGTACGGCCGCAAGGTTAAAACTCAAAGGAATTGACGGGGGCCCGCACAAGCGGAGGAGTATGTGGTTTAATTCGATGATACGCGAGGAACCTTACCTGGGCTAGAATGCGCGTGACGATCACCGAAAGGTGGTTTCTCTTCGGAGCACAAAGCAAGGTGCTGCATGGCTGTCGTCAGCTCGTGCCGTGAGGTGTCGGGTTAAGTCCCTCAACGAGCGCAACCCCTATCCTTAGTTGCTAACAGGTCCGCTGAGCACTCTAAGGAAACTGCCTGCGTAAGCAGTGAGGAAGGAGGGGATGACGTCAAGTCAGCACGGCCTTTATGTCCAGGGCTACACACATACTACAATGGTTGCTACAGAGGGCTGCCACCTGGCGACAGGGAGCCAATCCCTAAAAGCAACCTCAGTTCGGATTGGAGTCTGCAACTCGACTCCATGAAGTTGGATTCGCTAGTAATCGCATATCAGCAATGGTGCGGTGAATACGTTCCCGGGCCTTGTACACACCGCCCGTCAAGCCATGGGAGTCGAAGGTACCTGAAGTCGATGACCGAAAGGAGTTGCCCAAGGTAAATTCGATGACTGGGGCTAAGTCGTAACAAGGTAGCCGTACCGGAAGGTGCGGCTGGAACACCTCCTTTTTAGAGATATTTGCTCTTACCTTACCTTCCACAACCTTTTTTATTTCTTTTCCCTATTATTTCTACAGTCCCGTAGCTCAGCTGGTTAGAGCACTACACTGATAATGTAGGGGTCCGCAGTTCAAATCTGCGCGGGACTACGAAAATAATCAGGGGAATTAGCTCAGTTGGCTAGAGCGTCTGCCTTGCACGCAGAAGGTCATCGGTTCGAGCCCGATATTCTCCACCATATAGGCATTCGGCCTAAAATATTGTTCTTTTACAGACTGTTTATAATCAATTTTTTTAGAAAGCAAATAAGGGCGTACGAGGAATGCCTAGGCTTTCAGAGGCGATGAAGGACGTGATAGGCTGCGATAAGCTTCGGGTAGGTG
>JAAYUY010000215.1 GCA_012517435.1 Sphingobacteriales bacterium
TAGGTTAATGCATTAGACATTCAATTTATTGTCTTACTCATTTCAAATACCTTTATTCACATTTTTTTCCTGAAAATTAAAACCTGAAATTGAAATTTTATACCTTTGCCTGCAAAAATAAAACGTCATGAAAGTTTTCCTGAATATTTTAGTTACCCTTGTTGTTATCGGGCTTGCCATCTGGCTGTTTTTAATCATCCGCAAACCTATCGTTGAAAAACAGGTTAACCAGATCAAGAAAAACGAAATCATCAAAAGACTTGAACTGGTCAGAGCAGCTCAGTTTGCTTTCAAAGAAGCCAACGGAAGGTTTTGTGGCGACTGGGACAGCCTGATTTCTTTCTGTAAATCAGGAAATATGAGAATTGTGAAAACCATTGGCGACCCAAACGATTCAACAATTGTTGTCAGGAGAGATACTTTTTACATTCCGGTAAAGGATACCCTTTTCCCTGCCAATTATTACCTCGATTCGCTGAAATTTATTCCATTCACAAAAGGTGGAATATTTGAACTGAAGGCAGGTGTGATCAATCAAAGGGGTGTTCCTGTTCATGTCTTTCAGGTAACAGACACCAAACCTTTTGATCCCGAGCATGTGCTGATTCTCGGATCAATGACAGAAGTTAATTATTCCGGAAACTGGAAGTGATGCCGGGTGAATGCAGCATAAAAAATCCTGAGATTTACCGCATTTCACCTGAGAAGTTTCTTCATTTTATTTACCTTCATCAAAAATACACTGCTTCAACATTTTATCTGCCTGAAAAGAAAATGTTCTATAATCTGACGGTCAGGCTTTTAGAAGAAGGGCAGGCACCCCCGGAAGACTGGCTGGAAGAAATTGAGGAACCTTTTGGGAAGCTAAGAAAAATCGCTATTCTGGCTGGCAGAAAGTTTACCCTTGTGCCTGAACCATATTTTGAGACAGGTACTGAGAAAAATATTCTTTCACTGAACTTCAATATGAATGATAATGAGATAGTTAAAAAAGACTTTTTGCCTCCGTTACAGGCTTTTATCCTTTATTCAGTACCTCCTGTCATGGTCAGTTTTCTTGAACACTTCCAACCTGAAGCTACCATACATGCCATTCATCCCTTTTTTCTTTCTTCAGTCAGTAATATTCGTCAGGCTGCAGCCAGAAGCATGATTCTTCACGTGGAAACGGAGTTCATCTATATTCTTGTTTTCAATCAGAAACATGAACTGCTATTGGCCAATTCTTTTCCATACAAAGCTGCAGAAGATATACTTTATCATGTACTGAATGTTTGCAGCCGGCTGGAGATTAATCTGTCAACAGACAATTTTTTAATCAGTGGGGATTATTATCCCGACACAGAATTTTACAAGCTGATTTTCAGATACATAAAATATCCGCTCACTCACAGGTTACCTGAAGCAATCAAATTTCATGAGGTTTTTGAGAAGTTCCCCTTTCATTCATTTTTTAATCTGTTTTCGACTGCTTTATGCGTATAGTTTCAGGGATATTCAGGGGCAGACATATAGTGCCTCCCAAAAACCTGCCTGTCAGGCCGACAATGGACATAAGCCGCGACAGTTTTTTCAACATCCTGAACAGCGTATATTACTTTGAAAATCTGACATTTCTCGATCTTTTTTCAGGGACGGGAATGATGAGTTATGAGGCCATATCGAGGGGTTTTAAAAAGGTTGTTGCAGTCGAGATTGATTACAGGTGCTGCCGTTTTATCAGCGGACAATTCAGGGAGTTTCAGGCCGGTCAGGCAAGGGTAGTGCGTGCTGATGCACTTAAATTTTTACAAACTATTGAAGATCAGTTTGATATTGTTTATGCTGATCCTCCTTACCAGTATCCGGATTATTCCAAAATTCCCGAACTTGTTTTTGAAAGGAAAATTTTACATCCTGACGGAATACTTGCACTTGAACATTCAACCGGTCTGGATTTTTCCGGGCATGCATTTTTTTATCAGCAAAGAAAATACGGGCAAAGCATCATTAGTTTTTTCAAAATAACAGTCTGATTATGTTAAAAGTTAAGAAGTTCATTTTTAATTCTTTTGGAGAAAATACTTATTTGGTTTATGATACAAATGGTGAAGCCGTTGTTATTGATCCCGGAATGTCTGATTCCGGTGAAGAAAAACAGTTTATCAGCTTTTTAAATGATAATAAGCTGAAAATCATAGGTTTGATAAATACACATTGTCATATTGACCATATTTCAGGGAACAGATTTATAGCCGATACATTTCAGGTGGGTTTAAGTGCACATCAGGGAGAAATGCTGAATATTCAGATTGCCGATCAGCAGGCAGTTTTGTTTGGGATGCCAAAATCGAATACACCTGCTATTTCAGAATTTCTTGAAGAAGGAGATGAAATAAAAATTGGTGAATCGAGTCTGAAAGTTCTTCATACGCCCGGTCATACCAGCGGAGGAATCAGCCTGTATGCTGAAAAAGAGGGCTTTATTGTTTGCGGTGATTTGATTTTCAGAGGAAGTATTGGCAGGGTTGACCTGCCCGGAGGTGATTATGACACGATTTTGAAAAGTATCATGATGAAAATCTTTACTTTACCTGAAAACACAATTATTTATTCAGGACACGGAGATGAAACGACAGTGAGTTTTGAAAAAAAATTTAACCCCTTTTTCAGATAGGGATTAGTTTTTCTTATTCAGGTTAAACTGCAGGCTGAAACGTACGGTGTTTTCCAGCGGGCTGGTTTGTGTGGCATATTTATTATTGGTTGGGATCAGATACGACACATCGAGGTTAAATACGGTATATTTAATGCCAAGTCCGAGGGTTACATATTGACGGTTGCCTTTTGTTTCATGTTCATAGAAATAACCGACCCTGCCGGCTACCTGGTTGTTGTACCAATATTCAAAACCAACAGCGGGGTTTATTTCCCTCAGTTCTTCCTTGAATCCGTCAGGAGCATCATAAAAAGATTGAACCATACCGGCAATAACCGGAACATCAGGATTTTTCCCCCTGTGAATGACCAGCGTTCCATCATTAGGGTTGGTGATGGGATTTCCGAAAGAATCAACCATATAAACGGGGGTGGTGGGAACCAGCAGTTTGTTCAGGTCGAAAACAAAGCCTAATTTATTGTATTCATCGATATGATAATTAAAATAGGAGCCGATTTTCAGGTTGATGGGGATAAAATCCCTGTCGGTTTCATCGGTATAGGTGATTTTTGAGCCAACGTTGGAGATGTTCATGCCAAGACGGACATCCATGTCTTTCCCACTGACTTTGATGGGTTCTGGCTGCCAGTAGGTCGAAATATCACCACTGAAGGCAATGCCCGGGCGTGTTTGCGTCCCATTGCTGAGGGGAATATTACTGGCAAGGTTTGAATAAATAAAACGAAGGGCGAGTCCCAGCGAAAAAGTTTCTGAAAGTTTTCGTGCATAGGCACCATCAAGAGCCAGCTCATGAGGGCGGAAATCACCCATGTATTCCCCGAAATCGTTGGTAAATGTAATATCTCCAAGTGAAAAATATCTTAAGGATGCCCCGAAAGCCGACATTTCGTCTATTCTGGAGTAAATCGAAAGGTATGAAAGATTAATATCGGGTACGAGTGCCTTTAACCATGGGACATAAGAGAGGCTTAAACCCATCGGATTATCGACAAATGCAAGTTTTGCAGGATTCCAGTGTATGGAATTGGCATCAGGAGTCAGGGCAACACCTGCATCTCCCAGTGCTCCACTTCTCGAATCAGGCGTAATCATCAGAAAAGGAACTGCTGTTGTTACTACGTTCCTTCTGCCATCAAGGGTGATGATATTTTGTCCGATACTTTTTCCATAGGTAAAAAGACAGGCAATGATGATTAAAAATGCCTTAAAACCGATAAATTTTTTCATTATTGATTGATTATTCATTCGACAAAGATATACAACGATGATAAATTTTAATTATTGCCATTGAAAAAGATTGTTTTACATCTTCCAACGGCTTTTTTCCCGTCACGGGTGGTTAGTGAAACGGTGATAAAGTAAACCCCGCTTTCGATAGCCTTTCCAAAATCTTTGTTTGGATTCCATTCTACAGAAATATTTCTGCTGGCATCTCCGGAAAATTGTCCGCTGATGGTTTTTACGATTTGTCCCTGTGCTGATAAAATATCAATTTTGACATCAAAAACCTGTCCCGACAAATTATGTTCAAATGAAACAATAGTCGATTGGTTGAACGGATTGGGATAAGTGAAGACATTTTCTATGGCAGGTTCATCCGATTTAACTACTTCAAAATCAACACTTCCTGTAGCAGAATTGTTATGGACATCCCATACTTTTACTACCATGGTATGTTTTCCCTCTGAAAGATTGGTTAACTGGTAATAAATCTCCCCTTCCTTATAGCTGTTAAGTCTTGACTGGTAATAGGGATTCAGTACGATAGGGTCTTCATTGTCAAGATAACCCAGAATTTCATGACCTATCCCGTTGCCGACCGTATTAATTCCGCTCGGGTCGTAAACTATGACGTAGAGCAGCGGGTTTTCACCTGTTATTCCTCCCGAAATAAAGTTGGAATCTCCGATAAATACCCTGACAGATGGTCCTTTCTGGTCATTGAAGATGGAATCGGAAGTGCCGCCAACAATAAAATTGTCGTAATAGCCGCTTCCGTCAATCTGATTGTTCGTTGCGTAAAAGCTGATTTTTCCAAAGTCTTCGGCATAGGAAATATCTTTCGGAACAATAAAGGTGAAATTGAACATTCCGCTGTCAACACTCGAAACTCCCTGAAATATTACATTGTTCATGAGCCTGAATGCCACAGATTTATTGTAATGGTCGTTATCGAGGGTTTTAATGGTACTGGCCTTATCAAAAATAGTGGTGTTTACTTTTCCGTTAAAATTTACAAGACGGTTACCCTGAATGTCTTCAACTTGTCCGCTAATGTTAATTTTCTCCAAAGCGCGGAAAGTATCAGGAACAGACAATGCTTTTACGATATAATCAGGATATGCAAGTTTCATGGAGGGGTCTCCCAGTAAAATAAATTTTCTGGTGTTATCCGAAAATCCTGTCTTGTTTTTTGTTTCAATCAAAATATCTCCTAATCGTTTATGCAGCCCGTTTTTGCGTTCAAAGAAGTTGTCTTTATACAAATTCGTAGTTAATACTTCATTTGCCTGCACATAAACTACCCTTGAGGTGGTGAGTAAGGCTACGGCCCCGCCTTTTGGATTCAGCAGTACCAACTCACCTGCCGAGACCCTTGCCGGATCGTCATAACGGCTGAATTCACAGGTGGCGGTTACAAATACTGGTAATTTGTCAATGTTTTTCCATGAATTTATATCGCTGATTTCCAGTACTCTTTCGTGTGCCCAGCCTACTTCGCCACCATGTCCGATATAGTTGACCACCAGATTCCCTTTTTCAACCTGCTCGTTGATTGCTTTCTGGGCCTCCGGATATTTCGGACCATTTGATGATGATACCTGCTGATAGGCATCCATATAAACTTTATTAATATTCAGGTTTTTTACATTGTTCGACAGATAGTTTGACAATACCTCAGAGTGCTCGATATGGGCATTGAATCCTCCGTCATCCACATCATCCGATACGAAAAGAATATTGTTTCTCCAGTTTCCCATGCTCGCTGTTGAATAATAATGAATAATTTTATTGACTACATTTTCAGCTTCAGTTTTTGTCGATACAGAGAGTCTTCCGATGGCTATGTCCATTTTATCATACATGGAAGCATAAAGGTCGTCAAAGTTTCCTTCGGAATCGTCCAAAAAGCCATAGAAATCATCAGAAGCATAGGATGAGATGGGGCTATAGCAGATTAAACTCTGAAAGGTAGGGATGCGGTTGGTATTTCCGGTCAGAACATCACGGTAGTCGTAGGAGGCGTCACCGATCAGCAACACATATTTCAGCTGTTTTTCGGGTTGGGTGTTGTTTTTATAAATATGTCTCAGAAAATCCCGTATGGCTGTAATGTCCTGAACGCCAGATGAAAATTCATTGTAGATTTGTTGCGGAGTAGTAATAAAAACACTCAGAGAATCATTTTTTCTTCTGAAATCGGCCAGCTTGTTGGCCTGAGGCAGATATTCGGGATAGGAGATAATGACCATATCTACATTGGCGATGCCATGAAGGTTTTGATTGGCAATTTTTCCGGAAAATAAAGGAGTGTATTCACTTCCGGGGGCACAGGCAATAAAATGATGATTTTCAACAGGTTTTATTCTGAAAGAAAAGATATTTCCGTTTTTAACTTTTTGCCGGGAGGCAGGCAGGCACTTTGTTGTTACATCCCACAGGTAAAAATCGCTCAGGCTGCTCGTGATACTAAGCTCAGAAACTTTGTTCAGTGGAAGGGTATCGTAAATGTTGAGTTGTCCGCTGTTAAGTTTCAGGTTAGCCCGTGCATTCACGGAAATATAATTAAGCCAGCCAATGGCATTGCTGTTGGGCTTGTTGTAGGTCAGCATAAAATCAAGTTCATTTTTTACGGGAAGAAATGAAAACCTGTTGACAGCCGTTGTACAATAGTTGGCCAGATAATCTCCGGTATTTACCGAATTGATGTATTGTGTAAAGTTGTTGCCATGAATATTAATAGTAAAGGAGCTGTTGGAAGAAGAGCGTCCGGCAACATAAGAAATAAAACTGACAGGATAGGCTTTGTTAATGTCAGGGACATTGAATGAAACGGATAGTGTGGAAGTAGTTTTCAGCTCTTCCCCGAACCAGTCTCTGCCCGATTTTACATAATCATTAATTTCGGTGCGCATCACTTTTTCATGAAAATCGAGCCAGATATAGTCGCTGATGGTTTTTTGGGGTGTCTCGGTCAGTGAAGGGATTTCACTGATTCTTAACCCTTCATCCTGTGAGATGGTCAGAAAATAGCAGTTATAATCGGAATAATAATGAAAAGAATGTTTAAAAACCTTCCCGGTTGAATCATAATACCATTGATGGGGGCTTTCTCCATAAAACAAAATAAAGTCATCCGGATTGAATACATTATCTTCCTGTCCTGAAACATAGATGGCATTTTCAATCAGATCTTCCGGTCGTTCTGCCTTGTTGGGCATGGGAAGCATGCCACCGCCAAATCCATAAATCCTGATTTTCTTAGGATTAATCTTTGACGGATCGATTCCCATGTTTTTGAGAAAATTATAATCAATCTTGTAAATGCCTGATTCCTTTACTTTTAGCATATACCATTCGCCTTCTGCCAATACCGATTGGGTAACTGATCTGTAGGTTTTCTTCCCGGATAACAATTCCTCATTAATTCCCTTTATGTCGATTTCAATGGTAAAACTGACAAGGCGTTCCGCCTGATTGGTCTGGCTATTTATGTGGTAAGGAAAAACAACAACATCATATGAATTCATTCCTTGAAAAACAGAACTGTTGACATAATAAACAGGTTTATCAGGAATGTGTATATTCTGATGCAGCTCAGGCTCATAGGTCAGGTTTTTCACTGAGATGATATATTCGGTGCCGGTTTCGGCAAAAAATGTTTCATGAAAATAAGGGGTAGGAAATGATGAAAAATCGATACTGGCATTATCAAAAGATGAGATCGTAATTTGTTCGTTATCAATGAGGTAAATGGTTTTTTCTTTCCAATCAAGCTGTCTGTCGAGTGTCAGTTTTTCCTGAGCAAAAACTGGCTGATTAAAAAATGACAGAAAAAAAAGCAAAATATATAGAGAATACTTACGTTTGTGGTTTAAAAAAGGATCGGAAAAAATCATAAATAAAAAATTTTTTTATTCACAGAACGAAAAATTAATATTAAAATTGCACGGTCAAAAAAAGATTATTGACTTGATAAAATGAAAAGGCTTACTGCCATAGCTGTTTTACTGATTCAAGGATTATACCAATTACATGGTCAGGATCCTCACTTTACACAGTTTTATGCCAATCCGCTTTATCTCAATCCGGCTATGGCTGGCGCAGCAGGCGAACACAGGATAATTTCCAACTACCGCAATCAGTGGCCAAATATTGAAGGTTCCTATGTAACTTATTGTATGTCTTATGACGGGCACTACGATGCCATTATGGGAGGAATAGGTGCTCAGGTATTGTACGACAGGGCCGGTGTCGGGCAATTATCTCATTATATGTGGAATTTCATGTATGCCTATCAGTTAAATGTTTCAAGAAAGTTTACGATAAAGGCCGGTTTGCAGGCGCAGTTTCATCAATTCTCCATCGACTTCGATTTATTAACTTTTTACGATCAGATTGAGCCGAGAAAAGGTTTTGTGAAACCCACCTCAGAGCCACTGCCCAATGGCGGAGGTATTTATAAGACAAAATTAGTCAATGATTTTGCTGCAGGAATCATGGGATATACCAGTAAGTTTTATTTTGGTTATGCCATGCATCACATTATTACCCCTACCATCAGTTTTTATTCAAGCTCAGAGAGTTATATCCCTCAAAAATCGACTGTTCATCTGGGGATGATGATCCCGATGGAAGCCGGGCGCGACCCCAAGCAGTTTTTCTCCCCCAATATTCTATTCCAGCAGCAGCATCATTTCTGGCAGGCTAATATTGGTGCATACTATATTATGGATTATTTAATCGGAGGTGTCTGGTACAGACAAACTTCGCAAAATACAGATGGATTAATGGTTCTTGTTGGCTTAAGGAAAGATCCGGTTAAATTTTCCTACAGCTTCGACATTACAAGTTCAACTGTCAGGTTCGGGTCTCCCGGCAGCCATGAAATTTCCCTGATTTTTACCTTTAAAACCTACAAACACGAGCCACCGATTAAATACAGAAAATTAATTTGTCCAACTTTTTAAATGTATAAATAATTTTAGTAGTACCTTTGCGTTAAGATACTGAAATTTAAAAAATTGAAGCATGAAAAGATTTATTAAAATTGCTTTTATGATGTCACTTGCCGTGTTACTGGTATCGTGTGCAGGTGAGCGTTCAAAAACCACGGGATGGAAGTACAATGATGTTAAATGGGGTGGTTTTGAAAAGCATGATTATAAAGGACAGGAAACCGGTCCAAATCTGGTTTTTATCCAGGGAGGTACGTTTACCATGGGTCAGGTCGAACAGGATGTTCGTTTCGACAACAATGCTTACCCGAGAAGAGTTACAGTTACCTCATTTTACATGGATGAAACCGAAGTCAGAAATATTGATTACCGTGAATATTGCTACTGGCTTCTCCGTGTATTTGTTGATTATCCTGAAGTGTATGAACATGCATTACCGGATACCAACTCGTGGCGTGTAAAACTGGGCTACAATGAGCCGATGGTACGTTATTATTTCCGTCATCCCAATTTTGATGAATATCCGGTGGTAGGGGTCAACTGGATTCAGGCATCGGGTTATGCTGCATGGAGGACCGACAGGGTCAACGAAATGATCATGATCCGGGAAGGCTTCCTGAAACCCAATCCTGACCAGATTAATGAAGATAACTTCAATACCGAAGCCTATCTGGCCAATCAATATGAAGGTTTGGTAAAAAAGAAAGTTAAAGCCTATACTACTAACGAAAAAGAACGCAGGGTTCGCCTTGAAGATGGCATCATGCTTCCCGATTACCGTTTGCCGACCGAAGCTGAATGGGAATATGCCGCTCTTGCTCAGGTTGGTGATGCTTTGTTTGAAAACGTAAATACCAGAAGACAGTATGCATGGGCAGGACATTCACTCAGAAAACAGGATACCCGACACAGGGGTAAATTCATGCTCAACATGAGAAGAGGAAGGGGTGACCTGATGGGTACTGCCAGTGAGTTGAACGATGCTTCAACCTATACAGCCGAAGTACGTTCCTACTGGCCTAATGATTACGGACTTTACAACATGACGGGAAATGTCAGTGAATGGGTGATGGATGTTTATCGTCCCTTGTCGCTCGAAGATATTGTTGACCTGAATCCTTTCAGAGGAAACGTATTTACCGTTCCTGCCAAGGATGAAGATGGCTATCTGCTCGAAAAAGACAGTTTGGGTCGTATTATCTACCGCGAAGTAACCCTTGATGAAAATATCGACAGGAGAAATTACCGTGTTGCCGACAATATTGGTTATCTGGATGAAGAAACCTATGAAAAAGGCGAACAAATGTATAATTTCGAAGTAAGTTCACTTGTCAACAACAAGGCAAGGGTCTATAAAGGCGGAAGCTGGGACGACAGAGCTTATTGGCAGAATCCGGGAACCAGGAGATTTCTGGATGAGACACAGGAATTATGTACGCTTGGGTTCCGTTGTGCAATGGTTCATGTGGGAGATTCAAAACGTCATTCACGCAATTTTTAATGTAATAAAAACATAATCAAATGAGAAAATCTTTAGTCATTTTCCTCATGCTGTTGCTTTCAGCAGTTATTGCTCAGCATGCATCAGCACAATTGGTTTATGGAGTGAAAGCCGGATACACGGGATATAAGCTGACCGGCAGTGACGTGTATGGTGGAATGAACTATGTCTATAATCCTTCTTTCGGGGCTAATCTGGGAATCAAATTCACTACTGATTTTCAACTTCAGTTTGAATTTTTATACCTGACCAAAGGAGTTCATCAGTTGTTTACTCACAAACAAACGATACATGCTTTTGAGCAAGACACCGTTCAGATTACCATTGCTGATGTGAAAAAATATGATAATACTCTGAAAATGAATTATCTGGAGGTGCCTGTCTATCTTCGCAAATCATTTTCGCTCAAAGGCGGTGTGTGGCCTTATGACAGAAAAATTGGACGTGTTGATTTTGACCTGTTTCTCGGTGGTTATTTTGGTTACCGTTTTGGCGGTACTGTTTCCCAGACAACTTTATGGAAACAGGATATCACCAAAAGAGGTATTACAACTCCCGGAACCGAAGTAAAATATGATACCAACAGCTTTTTTATCGGACAAAATATCACCATTACCAGTGTGGATTCGACCTATCCGAAAGAGATGTTTATTCCCTATGTTCCAACCAATAAACCTTCTGCTTCAAAAGACCTGGCTCCATTTGATGCAGGAATTATCGTAGGTGCTGGTTTTAGCCTTGAAGTTTCCGAACACGCCAAGCTTACTCTTGACATGCGTTATACCATGGGATTACTGACTATTGACAAAACCTATTTTAACGACATCGAATACCTGTTTACCCCCGATGGCTCAGGTCTGATTCAGATTGCAGGTAACAATTTTTCAATGACCACGCGAAGAACAAAAATGGATGTGAAAAATTCAGGTATCGGATTGTTTTTGGGTTATACCTATTATCTTGAATAACAATTTGTTAAAATATATTTTATTTAGGCTGTCTGAGAGGGCAGCCTTTTTTATTTTTTACGGAAAACAATTCTGACTGGTACTCCAGTAAAATCATATTCTTCCCTGAGCTTATTTTCAAGAAAGCGTTTATAGCTTTCTTTAATATATTGCGGGTGATTGGCAAAAAATGCAAATAATGGAAATTGTGCAGGAATTTGAGTTACATACTTGATGTTGATAATTTTTCCTTTCACACTGGGTGGATGAAACTCTTCAATAATGGGCAGAAAGAAACGGTTAAGCTCTGCAGTGGAGATTTTCTTTGTTTTGTTCTGATAGACATGAAAAGCTGCTTCCACAGCTTTCATCAACCTGGTTTTATTCAGAGCTGAAACCATGATCACCGGAACATCGTTGAAAGGAGCAAGCTTTTCTTTTGTTGTCTTGACAATGCTCTCAGCTGATTTGTTCGTTCTTTCAGCCAAATCCCATTTGTTAACCAGTATGACGACTCCCTTGTTTTTTCTTTCCGCCAGATTAATGATATTTACATCCTGACTGTTTATCCCTTCCTGTATATCGGTGATGACTATGCACACATCGCATTCATCTATCGATTTGACCGCACGCATCACAGAATAAAACTCAATATTATCGCGGACACTTGACTTTTTTCTAAGTCCGGCAGTGTCGATCAGCATGAAGTGGTAGCCAAACTTGTTGAAAATGCTATGAATGGAGTCGCGGGTAGTACCGGGAATATCCGAAACAATATGCCTGTCTTCTTCCAGCAACATATTGATAAAGGTTGATTTACCGACATTGGGCTTCCCGACAACAGCAAATTTTGGGATGTCGGGTGTTTCCACCAATTGCTTTTCGGATTTTAATAATTCCACAATTCTGTCGAGTAGTTCTCCTGTTCCTGAACCATTGACTGATGAAACCGGAAAAATTTCATCAAAGCCGAGCCTGTAAAACTCATAGCTTTCGGCAATAGTATCAAAATTATCTGTTTTATTGGCAACGAGAAGGACTGTTTTCTTTGATTTTCTTAAAAAGCGGGCAAAAACCTCGTCCAGATCTGTAATCCCAACACTGACATCTACCATAAATAAAACTACAGATGCCTCATTAACAGCTATTTCTACCTGTTTTTTTATTTCTTTCTCAAAAACATCCGTGCTATTTTCGACATATCCTCCGGTGTCAATGACGGTAAACTCATGACCATTCCATTCAGCCAGATCATATATCCTGTCGCGGGTAACTCCGCTTACATCATCAACGATGGCTTTCCTTTTCTGTATCAGGCGGTTAAACAAGGTTGATTTCCCTACATTCGGCCTTCCTGTTATTGCTACTATTCCTCCTCCCATGACAGTTTTAATTCTGCTGCAAATTTACTTCTATGGCTCCAATAAGTTTATCTTTTGTAAAATAAAGTATTTCAGTGGCTTGTATTTATACAATTAATTATTATGGCTGATATATTTTTGAAACTTTTCTTTATCTTAGCCTCCGATTTTTCTAAAGCTATTTATTTCAAAATCAAATAAACTGACATGAATTCAAGTAAACTCCTGATGTTATTCCTTGCGGTTTTATTTGTTTCTTCCTGTGAACTAATACCTCAGAAGCCGATCAATATCGTAGGGGTATGGTCGTGGGAAGCCGCTTTTGATAAGGAAAAAAATGACCTGATGATCAGTCATGATTATCATACCATTGAATTCCGTTCTAACCTGACTTATGAATATTCAATTGATACACTTGTCGTTAAAGGGGTTTATGAAGTGGATGAAGGGAATAATATTTTAAGACTTGATTATCATAATGTCTGGGAATTGCTTAAAGCCAATGACCATGAGTTGTGGATCAGAAACCTGACCAATGAAGGCCATGAATGGCATCTGAAAAAATAGTATTATAAACCGTAAACCTGTCTCATTTTTTGCCAAAGCTGTTGCTTTTCCTCCTTGTTCATCACCAGATCGGTCAGGCTAAGCGGACATATTATGACCTTTGACCTGCCAATGATTTCTATCTGACCGGAATTCATTCCGCTTGTATAGCTTTCGGGTAAACCAAATACAAAAAAGTGATTATCAGGCATTTTTGTGATAATATCGCGGATATGACGGTGATTACTTCTGGCTATATTGAACAATGCGGATCGTTCAACAGATGACTTTACCGCACTCAGAATATTGTCGAGAAAGATTTTATCTTTCGGTTTTATCCATTCCTGGTCTTCATACCAAACAATAATGCCGGTTTTTGAAGCATTGTTCCCGGAAAAAATCAGGTCATCTTCCTGGTTTTCATAGCTTTGTTCAGGTTCTGATACCACCGCAACAGGTTCTTCTTCCGGGAGGTAATCAGCTTTTACCTCTCCGTCTGCTATCATGATAAACGTATCATCAAACAATTCTGCCAGCCAGCGAAATGAATCATCCATACAATCGAAATGAAGATTTTGACTAAGTCAGGCTATGAACAAAAAGTCCGCTTCTGAGCTTGGGTTCAAACCATGTCGATTTGGGGGGCATAATTTTACCCGAATCGGCTATATCGATCAATTGCTGAATGGTAACCGGATACAAAGCGAAAGCAACAGCCATTTCACCGGAATTGATTCTTTTTTCAAGTTCACCAAGACCTCTGATGCCACCAACAAAATCGATACGCTTATCGGTTCGCGGGTCGGCAATACCAAGTATCGGATCCAGCACATTTTTTTGCAGGATATTGACATCCAGCACATCAAGAGGATCGTTCGGGTCGAAAGTGCCTTCTTTTGCTACCAGTTTATACCATTCTCCGCCCAGATACATCCCAAATTCATGAATAGCCTGAGGTTTATAAATGGATTTTCCCATTTTTTCCACATTCATCACTTTTTTGAGCTCCTGAAGAAAAGATTCCTGTGTCAGGTGGTTGAGGTCTTTTACTACCCTGTTGTAGTCGATGATACTCAGGTGGCTGGCAGGAAAAATTACGGTCAGAAAATAATTGTATTCTTCTTTTCCGGTATGGTTGGGATTGTTTTCTGCCAGGTCTTTTCCGATTTTAGCCGAAGAAGCGGAACGGTGATGCCCATCTGCAATGTAGGTATGAGGAACTTTTTCTGCGAAAAGGCGGGTAATTTTTTCCACTGTTTCCTGATTATCAACCACCCAAAGCGTATGATGAACACCATCATCGGCTACAAAGTCGTATTCAGGATTTGTTGCCACTACATTATTAATTAATTCATTGATCTCCGGCACATCCGGATAAGTCAGGAAAACAGGTTCGGTGTGTGCTCCGACTGCCTTGAAATGCATAATGCGGTCAATTTCTTTTTCGGGGCGGGTGAGTTCGTGTTTTTTAATGACATTGTTGAAATAGTCGTGGATACTTGAAGCGGCAACCAGCCCAATCTGACTGACATTTCCCATGACCAGCTTGTAAACATAATAATTTTCTGTCTTGTCCTGAAAAAGTATTCCTTCTTCAATCATCCTGTAAAAATTCTCACGTCCTTTCTGATACACCGGATCTGTATGAATATCAATGCCTGGTTCGAGGTCAATTTCTGCCTTGGCAATATGATAGAAAGAATATGGATTTCCTTTTGCTTCTTCACGGGCTTCTTCCGAATTTAATACATCGTAAGGTTTTGCTGCCACACGTGACGCAAGCGCTGCTTTAGGTCTGATTGCTCTGAATGGTTTAATGACTGCCATAATATTTTCTTTTAGTTTTAAACTTCAATTTGTTTGAGGGGCAATTTTAAGGAATAAAATTAAATGAGCTGAAATTTATTGATTAAATTGGCTAATATTCAGGCCTTTTTAAAATTTCAGAATAAATCACCGCTTCAATAGCATTAAATCGAAAATGAACATGTTCACCCTCTTCCTGATGTTTGGCATAAGCGGCTTCTTCGGCTGATTTGTGATCGGCAAGCATGCTGGATTCAATCATGCTTACCTTATCTGTATTGTATTGGTTATCATAGGAAAAGATTTCTGCCGGTTGGTTGTCGTAGGCGTCAATTTTTGCCTCATAATTTTCGTAAACCGGAGCTTTTTCTGTTGGAACTATCGTTTCTTCAACGATTTCTTTTTCTGCCGGAAATTCCTCCACAGGTGCCTGTTCTGCCCACTCATTCAGTTTTTTTTCGAGGGATTTGAAAAAATCATCTTCCCTGGGTGGTTGACCGGCAGGGCTTTTGGCAGGAACATTTTTCTTTTTCCTGAATAAAGGAACAATAATGGTCAGGATGATGAAAAAAAGATATAGCAGTGTTTCAAATTTCATATTTGGTTGTATCTTGCCCTCGTTTTAAAAATAATCTTGTTTAATTTTAAAGCAAAAATAAGCTTTTTATCAGAACCTTAAAAAAAAAAGTCTATGAACAGAAAACATAATTTTAATGCTGGTCCGTCAATATTACCGGTTATGACACTCGAAGCACTTTCGAAAGCTTCGCTGGAATACGAAAATATTGGCATGTCGATCCTTGAGATTTCTCACAGAAGTAAAGAATTTGAAGCCATCAATGATGAAGCCATGGCACTTTTCAAAGAGCTGTTAAATATTCCTGACGGTTATTCTGTTTTGTTTCTGGGTGGAGGAGCCAGCCTCCAGTTTTGCATGGTACCTTTTAACCTGTTAAACAAAAAAGCAGCTTATCTCAACACGGGTGAATGGTCAAAGAAAGCCATCAAGGAAGCCAAATTATTCGGAGAAGTTCAGGTGGTGGCATCTTCAGAAGACAAAAACTTTTCTTACATCCCAAAGAATTTTACCATTCCAACAGATGTTGATTATTTCCACATTACCACCAACAATACCATTTTTGGAACAGAAATCCTTACCGATATGGATTCTCCCGTTCCTTTGGTAGCTGATATGTCGTCTGATATTTTTTCACGCCCGGTCGATGTTTCAAAATACAGTCTCATTTATGGTGGTGCTCAGAAAAATCTTGCACCTGCCGGTGTTACCTTCGTTATTGTTAAGAATGATATTATCGGGAAGGTAGAAAGAGCTATTCCGACCATGCTCAATTATAAAACCCATATTGACAACAAATCCTTGTTCAATACTCCCCCTGTATTTGCTATTTATGGTGCATTGATGACGCTGAGATGGCTTAAATCATTGGGCGGCTTGAAAGTCATGCAGGAAATGAACCAGAAGAAAGCTAAGTTACTGTATGATGAAATTGACAGAAATCCTTTGTTTAAAGGCACTGTTGAAAAAGATTCACGCTCTTTGATGAATATCTGTTTCGTCATGAATGACCAGTACAAAGATTTGGAAGAAGAATTCTTCAATTTTGCCAAATCAAAAGGCATGGTTGGCATCAAGGGACACAGGAGTGTTGGTGGATTCAGGGCATCTACCTATAATGCATTGCCCTACGAAAGTGTGGTCGCTTTGGTAGAATGCATGCAGGAATTTGCAAAAATGAAAGCATAATTTTGTTTAACTGAATCAAAATCAAAGTTATGAAGAAAGTATTGGTAGCAACAGAAAAACCATTTGCAAAAATTGCAGTGGATGGTATCAGGGAAGTACTGGACAAAGCCGGTTATGAACTTCTTTTGTTGGAAAAATATAAAGAGCAAGACGATTTGCTGAAAGCAGTTGAAGAAGTGGATGCCTTGATTATCCGCTCCGATATTGTTGACAAAGCTGTTGTGGATGCTGCAAAAAACCTGAAGATAGTTGTCAGGGCAGGAGCCGGCTACGATAATATTGATCTTGCCGCCTGTACGTCAAAGAACATTGTTGCCATGAATACACCGGGACAAAACAGCAATGCTGTTGCAGAGCTGGCTATCGGCATGATGATTTACATGGCACGCAATAAATTTGACGGTTCATCCGGTACAGAGCTTCGTGATAAGACACTTGGGCTTCATGCATTTGGCTATGTCGGGAAATATGTGGCAGCCATTGCCAAAGGCTTCAACATGAAAATATATGCTTTCGATCCCTTCCTGAAAAAGGAAGATTTTGAAAAAGAAGGCGTAATTCCGGTCAGCTCTGTGGAAGAACTTTACCGTTCCTGCAGTTATGTATCGCTTCATATTCCGGCCAATGCCCAGACCAAAAAATCTATTGGTTACGACCTGCTGAAATTAATGCCCGAAAATGCCAATCTGGTGAATACCGCCAGAAAAGAAGTCATTGATGAAGAAGGTTTGCTGAAAATTTTTGAAGAAAGGGCTGATTTCAGGTATATGTCGGATATTGAACCTGAATGTAAGGATATCCTGCTTGAAAAATACGCCAAAAGAGTTTACTTTACGCCCAAGAAAATGGGAGCTCAGACCGAAGAAGCTAATATCAATGCCGGTATTGCAGCAGCAAGGCAGATAGTCAACTTTTTTGAACAGGGAGATATCAGGTTTAAAGTGAATTAGTTTGCAGAAAAAATATTTTTCTGTTTGCCTGTAAATATTGTATATTTGAACAAATTTTAAAGCCATGAAAAACTTAAGATTTTTGATGATAATCTGTCTCACCGGATTAATGATGGCCACTATTAATTCCTGTGTTGAAGACAATCCTGTCATTCAATTACCGGATAAAAATCTGGGAGCTACTGAAAATGGCAATCTTGAAGTATTTGCCAGAAAAGGGACAGCTACCGGACCATATCTCGGAAATGCGGTGGTAAAAATTTTTCTTACCGAAACAGACCGTACAAACGGCAATGTTTATCAGGCAAATACGACAGATCCGGTCGATCCTATTGCCCATGGAGCTTTCTTCAATAGTCTTCCGTTTCAAAAATATTATATAAGTGTTAGCTGGACAGGATCTGATGGCCTCTGGCAAGGTGTTGGTGAATGTTTTGTCCCTAAAGGTAAAACAACACAATATCATGTTACCTGTGTTCAGTAAAGTTTTTAAATGACTGAGTAAGCCATTCTCTCTTCCGGGGAATGGCTTATTTGTTTAAAAATGAATATGTTATGAAAAAATTTATTGTAATTTCATCGCTGATCTTCCTTGCTTCAGTACTTAATTTTTCCTGCAATAAAGAAACAACTGGCGAGCTGAAGGTATTGGTCAAAGCTGATAACAAATACTGGGGAAACATTACGGTGAAAATTTATAACTCTCTGACAGCCAAACAAAACGACAGTGCTTATGCTACGGCAAAAACAACCGTAAATCAGCCGGAAATTTACGGAGCTTTGTTTCTGGATTTACCACCCCAGAAATATTATATTAAAGCTGAATTTACGGATGGTTCTGACCAGTACAGCGGAGAAGGGGAAGCCACCGTACAGGCCGGCAAACAGGAGGTTTACACACTTGAATGTAATAAAGCAGCAGTCGGGAGCCTTGAGGTTTTTGTCAGGGAAAATTCGCTGACGGGGGCCTATGTCCCCAATGCCAATGTTGAATTATACCTTTCTGAAACCGACCGGGCCAATGGCTATTTTTTCAAAAGCAGTACGACTCCATCCGTTGATTTTGATAAAAACGGGGCATTGTTTGAAGGGTTGCTTTATCAGAAATATTACCTGAAAGCGTATTTTACCAAAAACAGTGAGCTATGGATGGGTGTAGCCGAAACCTTCATTATCCCGGGACAGAAAAAAGTCATTAATGTATTGTGTGTCAAATAAATAGTGATTTAATATGAAGAAAATCAACGTTTTATTCTTGCTTTTTGCTGCGTTGCTGATGTTTTTCGGGATTTCCTGCGAAGATACAGGGCCTGGAAAACTGACAGTGGTCGTTAAAGCAGATGGAAAATACTGGCCGAATGTAACTGTTAAACTTTATCTTTCAGCAGCCGACAGAGATGTTGACAATGCCTATCTGGATGGTGTTACCGGGCCTGTCAGTCCTGAGCAGAACGGAGCTGTTTTTACCAATTTACCTCCTCAAACCTATTATCTGAAAGCCATTTTTTCAGACGGGCAAGGAAAATATGAAGGAAACGCAGATGTTAGCATTGCGGCAGGAGAAGACAAGTTCTTTGAGCTTCAGTGTACCAAAATGCCAACCGGCAACCTGAAGGTATTTGTCAGAAAAGACCTGCCATCGGGAGTTTATATGGGAGGAGTCAATGTTTATCTGTATAAATCGGAGGCCGACAGAAATGCTGGCACTCATCTAATGGTTTCGCAGACCTCCACGGACAATCCCCAGGTAGATGGAGCTGTATTTAACTATCTGACTTTTCAGCGTTATTACCTGAAAGCTAATTTTGAAACAGGCGGTCAGCAGTATGAGGGTTTGGGGGATGTCATTGTCCCGGTTAACTCGACTACATCCTATCATCTGGTATGTACACCAAAATAAATTAACAAAGTTTTTGTGTTAAATTATTTTCTACGATAATTGCAAACAAATAATTTCAACCGAATAAGATGAAATACAGAATTATTACCCTATTCTTAATTTTAAGTCAATTAAGCCAGCTTGCTTTCGGACAAAAAATCACGAATCCGGAAAGTGTTGTTTACGACAAAGTAAAAGACAGGTACATAGTCAGTGATCCGGGCGGGCCTGCTATCATTGCTATTGCCTCAAACGGCACTAAAACCATTTTACATGAACAGGGATTGTTTTTCCCGAGAGGTGCAACTATTGTCGGGAATATGCTGTTTGTGAATGATTTGGGAAAGGTACTTGGCTTCGATCTTACAACTGACCAATTGGTAATTGACACTATTATTCCCGGTGCTCAGGGATTAAATGACATTGTTGCTGACGACAAAGGCAACCTTTACATGTCGGATGATGTACTGAACCAGATTTTC
Source organism: Sphingobacteriales bacterium (assembly GCA_012517435.1). Taxonomy (NCBI): domain Bacteria; kingdom Pseudomonadati; phylum Bacteroidota; class Sphingobacteriia; order Sphingobacteriales; species Sphingobacteriales bacterium. The sequence goes on from JAAYUY010000215.1 coordinate 20,076, forward strand.
AAGTTTGAAATTGCTGATACTGTCGGTTATGCATGGATAACAGCCGGAATCGATGCCCCCAATGGCATGTATTTCGACAAAGCCAATAACCGTCTGGTGCTGGTTTCATTCATCGATGACTCGCCCATTCAGGCCATCAACCTGACAACAAAAGCGGTTTCCACTATCAAAAATACTACGCTCGATCTGCTGGATGGTATTGCAGTTGATAAAAACGGAAATTATTATATCTCTTCTTGGGGCACAAATAAAATATACCGCTACAATAGTAATTTCGACTGGGAAAAAGAATTTTCAACGGGACATGACGGGCCTGCCGATATTTTATTTGTTCCGGAAAAAGACCTGCTGGCCGTTCCGAATATGAATAAAGGAACTATTGATTTTATTCCGGTTTCAACCGTTTCAGTGAAAGAAAACCTTAGTTCTGAAGACTATCATGTCAATGTCTATGCCTCACCTGCCAAAGATGAGATTATACTTGACTTTACTCTCGAAAAACCTGCTGTTATCGGTGTTGAGCTTGTTAATGTTTCGGCAAAAACAACCCAAAAAATTGCTTCAGAAACATTCTTCGATGGTGTCCACGAAATAGGTATTCCTACAGACGGTAAAAAAGGAGTATTCATTGTCAGGCTGATTATTGATGGAAAACCTGTTGTCAGAAAAGTAAATTTGTAAGCATTCAAAGGAAATAATTAGCTTTACGGGCAAATTTCCTTGCCTGATTCATGAAAATTTTAAACTTTAGGCATTCTGTTGCTATCCTTTTCATACTGTTTTTAACAGCATGCCGGAATGAAACAATTCAACCTTCAGGCTTACTGGTTATGCAAAAAAGGCCTTGTGCTGAGTTTAATTCCATCATCATCAACCTTCCCGCAAATGTCAGGCTGATACCTTCAGAAAATCATGAAATTCACGTTGAAACGGATGACAATTTACTGGATTATGTCAAATCCAGGGTAAGAAACAGACAATTAATTATTTATAGCAACAGACAATTTCTTCCTTTTACAGAACTGAATATTGACATCAATTTTAAGATAATAAAAAGAATTCAGCTAAATGGTCAGGCATGGGTTTACAGTGACGACACCATTGGCGCGAATAAAATTGAACTAACTATTAATGATTTAGGAAAAACAGATTTAATGCTGAAGACAAAAGATCTGAAAGTGATTTTACGTGGCCGGTCTTTTTGTAAACTGGCCGGACAATCCGGTTTTACAAGCATAAAAGCTTCAGGAATTTGTAAAACAGATGCTTTTGCCTTAACTTCAGATAGTCTTGATTTATTGCTGCGACAGGAATCGGAAGCAAGGGTTTCTGTAAAAAAACAAATAACAGGCAAAATAAAAAACAATGCAAGGTTGTTAATTAAGGGAAATCCCGTGTTGGAGGTTGAAAAACTGCATGGGGCATTTATTGTTTATGAAAATTAAATTATGGATACTGTTTTAATAGTTTTAGGTGCCATTGTGCTGGCAGTGGGAATAGCAGGCTGTATTTTACCTGTTTTGCCCGGCCCCTGGTTGAGTTATATTTCACTGATTTTGTTGCAATTTACTTCATCTCACCCTTATTCTGTCAGGTTTCTGATTATTGCAGGGGTGATGGTGGCTATTGTTACTGTTTTGGATTATCTTGTGCCTGTATGGGGTACTAAAAAATTTGGCGGCAGCAAGGCAGGTGTCAGGGGAAGCACTGTCGGTCTTTTCGCAGGCCTGTTTTTAGGCCCTTTCGGTATTATTCTCGGCCCCTTTCTCGGTGCTGTTGCGGGCGAATTAATAGCCGGTAAAAACTCAAAGGAGGCATTACGTTCCGGATTCGGTTCGTTTGTTGGTTTTCTGGCTGGTGTGGTCATGAAGCTCGGAGTTTCTGCTTTTATTGCTTTTCATTTTATTAAAGCTTTGATCTGAGAAATTCAATGCCTTCTGGTGCTAAAATATTGCTATTGATGAGTTTTATGATAAAGATGCTCATTGCTTACGGACAGGATAGCAGCATTGCCAGACTCGATATTTCAAACTTTTCAGATTGTGTTTCAGCCATGTCCATTTCTACATCCAATATTGTTGGCCCGACCACTTCACCTCATGGCTATGGAAAAATAATAGAATTTAAGGATAATCCTGTCGGGAGCTTGTATTTCTTTGAAAAAGAGCATCATACGGTATGGTATAAATTCAGGGCACTGCAAACAGCCTGGCTGGTGTTTGACATTTTTCCGCTTCAACCAGCGGATGATTATGATTTTCTGCTATTTAAGGCAGGCGACAATTTCTGCAACGACATTTTTCAGAAAAAAGCTGTTCCGGTCAGGACAAATATAGCCCGCACAGGAGGTCAGAACGCTGGAAAAACCGGCTTGTCTTTGCAGGCTTCACAGGAGTTTGTCAGGGCAGGACCCGGAGATTCCTACTCGAAAGCTCTCAAGGTCAATAAAGGTGATTTGTTTTATCTTGTATTGGATAATGTCTATGAGAAAGGTGAGGGGCATTATATCATTTTTGACTATCTGGATGATAGGGGTAAATCTCTGTCGCCTAAATCCATTCGGGGTAAAGTGATGGATTTGGAAACAAGGCAACCGCTACAGGCAGAGATCACATTTTATGATATATCTGGGGCTCAAAAAATTTCATCAGCCACTGCAGATATTTCAAACGGAGAATTTTCTATTTTGTTACCTGCTGATATTCAATATTTTGAAACTTATAAGCTGTCTGTTTCAAGGCAGGGATATTTCTTTAAGGATATTGAAGTCGTTCCTTATCAGCTAATCAACAAACGTGAAAAAACCGAGATATTTCTGGCAAAGCTCAGAGAAAATAAGAGCTATCAGATCACCAACATTTATTTTTACCCCAATTCTCCTCAGTATATTTCTGCCTCAGAGCCCGTACTTAATGACCTGCTTAAACTTATGAACGAAAATCAGGGAATGAAGATTGAAATTCAGGGACATATTGATGGATGTGCCGGAAATGATTATATTATTACAAAGCTTTCAGAATCAAGAGCTTTGAATATAAAAAAATATCTGGTTGACAGGGGTATTTCGCCAGACCGCATCATTGCGAAGGGATACGGATGTCAGAAAATGATTTATCCAAATCCTGAAAATGAAGAAGAAAGGCAGATGAACAGAAGGGTTGAAATCATTATTCTGAAAATGTAGCATGAAAAAGGAAAAGAAATATGTGACGGTGGGATTATATCATAATCCGCTTCAGGCGGCACTGGACTGTGATATACTATGCAGAGAAGGCTTGCATGCAAAAGTGGAAGATATGGATACCATCATGAATACTTCCTTTTACAAGGATGAACTGGGTGCAGCCCGTCTTTTGGTTCCAGAAGAAGAAATGGAAAAAGCATTTGAGATTCTTGCCAGTTCAAAGA
>JAAYUY010000216.1 GCA_012517435.1 Sphingobacteriales bacterium
TAAATTAGTGAATTGAAAACACCATTTTTGTCTAATCTCAAAACATTGACAGGATCATATGGATTCTTCATCCACAGGAAATCAGAATAATTTTTCACCCAAATCCATAGACAATCTTAATAAGATTACTGACAGTAAATTCCTAATCCTGCCGGCTAGTTTCAAATACCTGCATTTAAAGGTGATGGTGAATCTTTTGGGTTGGGTTAATCTCATGTTTTCATATTTCTGAGGTTGATGCATCCCAGAAGGCAAAAAAATCAGAAAAAAATAATTGTGAATATGCTTGTGGATTAATGAAAGCTTTCTACCTTTGCAGTCCGAAATAATTTTGAATATTGACGAAAGAAACATGAAGAAGCATTACGAAACAATGTTTATCGTTACACCGTTGGTTACTGAAAGTCAGCTGAAAGAAACAGTAGCCCGCATCAAAGATTTGATGACCCAGAACGGTGCTGAAATTTATCATGAAGAAGATTGGGGTTTAAGGAAGCTTGCCTATCCCATTAAAAAGAAAACTTCAGGATATTATTTCCTTTTTGAATTTTTAAGCGATCCGGCATTTATCCAGCGGCTCGAAACGGAGTATAACCGTGAAGAAAGGATACTACGTTACCTGACCACTGCTTTGGATAAATTTGCCATTGAGTACAATGAAAAAAGGAGAAAGGAAGGCAAAAGGCCCGAAAAAGCTAAAGATGTAACAGAAACAACAACCTTTTAAAAATTTCAGATATGGCTGCACAGCAATATAAAAATATCTTCATTAACATTACACCCAAGGAAAGACCGAAAAGAAAAAAATATTGTTGGTTTAAGAAAAACAATATCAGGTATATAGATTACAAAGATCCTGATTTTCTGCTCAGGTATGTTGATGAAAACGGGAAAATCATTCCACGCAGGTACACCGGCACCTCCCTGAAATATCAGCGTAGGCTGGCATCTGCAATAAAGAAGGCAAGACATCTTGCACTTTTACCCTTTGTGTCTGATTCATTAAAATAATTTGCCATGGAAGTAATTCTTAAAGTTGATGTTGAACATCTGGGTTCAGCCGGTGAGATAGTGAATGTTAAACCTGGTTATGCAAGAAATTATCTTCTTCCAAAGCAGTTAGCCATCCTTGCAACGGAATCAAACAAAAAAATGCACGCTGAGCTTCAGAAACAAGCCAGATACAGAATTGAAAAAGAATTGGCAGCTGCCCGCGAAACTGCTGAAAAACTTGCCAAGATAACATTGAAACTTCCTGTAAAGGTTGGAACAACCGGTAAATTATTTGGCTCTATCACCAACCTGCAGGTGGCCCGCGTGTTAAAAGATCTTGGATACGATATTGACAGAAAAAATATTACCTTCCTTGATGAAATAAAGGAACTCGGGAAATACCGCATTTCTGTAAAAATCAATAAGGAGCTTTCTGTCGAAATGAACCTGAATGTGGTTCGTGACGAAGAAAAAGATTCCGAATAAAAATCAACCTGTCAATCTGTAAGTTTTACCTGCCTGTAAACAGGTTTAATCTGTATTTTAGTTTTATTTTCCCAAATGGTGAGTTATTTTACGGTCGGGGAGCAAGATTAACTGGCAGCAGGCAGTTTGCAGTCATCTGCAGGTGCATACAAACCGGAAACCGCAACTTAATCTGAATTATACAATAGTTATTTTTTACCACAGAGACACTGAGGGACACAGAGTGGCACAAAGCAACACCGGGTTTATGTTTTTACCAACTGAAGACTAAGAAGTTACAAAGTTTTATGATTAAGAAAACCGTTGAGTCCCGGCACTACATAACATTTCCTGATGAGGATAGCTATCAGGAGCGAAAGATGTCTTTTATTGCAAGGGCGAAACCACCTCAATCAGTTCCGGTAAATCCATCCCGATATTCTTCAGATGCTCGATTTTAGGCACCCCGTTCAGATTCCATCCCCTGCGGGTATAGACAGCATCCAGCAGTTTTTCATATTGCTCTTCACGGAACTTGCGCGTCAGCCTCATTTTTTCCTGTAAACTCAATCCTGTGGGATCTATTCCCCATTTTTCCTTCAACTGGGTATCATATCTTTCCTGACGGCTCAGGTATTCTTCTTCAGTAACAGGCCCTGCGGCACGATAGGGCTGGGCATCGTGTTTACGAAGTCCGTATCCTCTTCGTATATTAAAGATTCTCTGATAATTATACACCCGTTCACTTTGCCTGACCAGCTCGTGTTTATCAATATGCTGACCGGTTACGGCATTATAGATGGTCACATAATTGTCCACATGTTCAGGAACTTTTGCGGGCTCATCTGTCTCGGCATTATTTTCCGGTTCCACATCGTTCCACGGGAGTTTGCAAAGACCCTGAAGGCCAAACCAGGTACGGAACATCGGGAAATAATGCAACGCTTCAGCTTTATCTTCAAAGGTAGGAATCTGATTGTTGACCATATCCATAAAAATCAGCCAGGCTTCATCGTGCTGAGGCCCTTTGTTGGTCATGGCATATCCTCCCTGCTGTGCCAGCGATTCTTTTGAGACATACTGGCTGTATTCAAGGCCTTTGTTTTCCATGGCAATATCAAAAAGGAACTGAGGATCGCCCCAGCCTTTTTCGATAAACATTTCCTTCATTTTTCTCACACCCAGTCCGGCAATTTTTCCAAAACCCTCACCTCTTGCTACCTGATGGAGCAGTTCCATAGCAGCGTGCATGTTCCCGAAATTCAGTTCAAGGCCGCCAGTACGCTCCTTGTTCAAAATACCTTCCTCATAACATTCCATGACGAAGCCGAGGATAGTTCCCCATGTAATAGTACAAATTCCATAAGTATCACAATAGAAATTGGCCTCGATAGTCCAGTCGGGGTCGAAAATTCCGGCATTGCTGCCAAGTGAAGCAGCAGTTTCATATTCAGGGCCGTCCACAATCACCTTCTGACCTTTATAGGGGCCTGTCTGTAATACAAATTCATCGACACCCTTGGCACAACTCATATTACAACCAATCCAGCAACCATCAGGAACACCCTGTGTAAAGCGTTCTTTGTATCTGTCAGAATGCACATTAATGGCGTCTTTATGGCTCCCGAATTTGAAATTATGGGTAGGAAACAAATCATAATCGTTCATAATGTTGGTCAGGTGGGCTGTTCCGACTTCTTTCATCCGGCTTTGTTTGTGGTCGAGTTCCCTCATTTCGCGGTTAAATCTGCGGCCACGCTCCATGATGGCTTCCAGATCAACCACATTGTTAAGATTGCCGGTGATTCCATCAACCTTTGCAACCAGCGCCTTAATTTTTTTATCTCTGAACACTGTTCCGATTCCGCCCCTGCCGGCTTGCTTTAGCCTGACTTTTTTACGTTTTACGTCATAAAAGCTGAAATTCAACATGCCAATCAGGGAATGGTCGGCTGCTGAACCTGCAGATACTACTGAAACATTTTTCTTGTCTTTTTCATCATCGGCATACATTTCATGAAGCAATTCAGCCAAAACATGGCTATCGAGCGGTTCAGCCGGTGCTTCTTCAATACGAATGGTTTCTGTCGTTTTGTCGATGATAATAATTACATCTTTTTCGGCTTTACCCTGAAGTTCGAGAGAATCAAAGCCGCTGAACTTCATAAAAGGGCCAAAATATCCCCCGACATTGCTGTCGATCACGATGTCGGTTTGTGGTGAAATGGTAACCACCAGCGATTTGCCGGTCCCCGAATACTGGGTAATGCCACAAATAGGCCCGGTATTAATAACAATCTCATTTTCAGGATCATTCCATTTTGTATCCGGTTTGGTAGCCTCCCACAGCAGCTTCAATCCGAAACCCTTACCTCCGATGAATTTCTCTTTCATCAGCTCAGTAACAGGTTTTTCAGATACTTCTTTGGTGCTCAGGTTTATGTATAAGGTACGGTTATTATATCCTCTGATAACCGGTGCCCATTTGTATTTATACTCCTTCAGGAGCTTGCGTTGTGCTTTATATGATTCAATGTTCATAGTTTTGATTTTAAAGTTATGCTCAATTCACAAGCAAAAATATTAAAACAGGAATAATACAGCACTGTCATCATCAAAAATTTTTCAAATCATCAGCTGAAAAACTTTCTTTTCAGTTAAAAATTTTTCATTCCTGTTATTGTCATAGGTTTGCATCCGCAATAAAATTTGATTTTTCATACAGAAATGAACAAATACAAGGAAATATTGGCTTTTTTCCAAAAGAAATATGTCAGGATTACGTTTAAAATAATTTTATATGGGTTTGCAGCTTATGGCTTCATCCTGACTGCCGCTTATTTTGCCGTAAAACTTCACCTGACAGATGACCCGGGTGTTGTTGACAAAAATGACAGGTATTTTCAGGAAATGGCTGAAAAGTACAAAAAAAACAATGGGGTTAAGTATAAAACACCTGATAATGAGGCAGTTGTTTACAACAAAATAGCTGTTTTGCACCAGTATGCACCATTGAATGCCAATCTGATACTTCATACCTTTAATAAAACCAAAAACGTTGAGCTGGCTCAAAGAATGTTTGATGCGGTTAATGTTCATCTGCAGAACAATAAAGATTACCTCAGGCAGTTAGAGGAAGCTGACAAATTGAAAATTAAATCATTAGAAAAATTTGACACCAATTTGTTCAGTTGGATGAACATGGAGGAATGGCGGGATTATAAAATCATCATGAAGAAAGAATATAAGCTTCTCGACAGTGTCGGAAGGCTGACAGGTGTTGAACCCAGATTGATTGCGGCCATGCTGACTGCCGAACAGATCCGGCTTTTCGACAACAACAGGGAGGCGTATAAAAAATGGATAGGCCCGTTGAAAATACTTAGTGTTCAGAGTAAATTTTCATGGGGTGTTACCGGTATAAAACCCGAAACGGCCATGAAAATAGAAAAATTTATAAAAACGGATACCTCCGTTTTTTATCCCGGAAAAAAATATGAGCATCTGCTTGATTTCAGGACACAAGATATTGACAAAGAGCGATTTGACAGACTTACTGATTTTCATAACCATTATTATTCTTATCTGTATGCGGCCATGAACATCCGTATGCTGGTCAGTCAGTGGAAAAAAGCAGGATATGATATTACCGACAGGCCTGAAATTATCGCCACATTGTTTAACGTGGGTTTTGAGGCTTCTAAGCCCAAACCCAATCCAAGAGTCGGAGGCTCGGGAATTATGATTAAAGGCACACGATATACTTTTGGCGCTGTGGCTTATGAGTTTTATTATTCCGGAGAGCTTGCCGACCTGCTTCCCTATTGGAAAACCAGAATAATTGACTGATTTTCAGCAAAAAATAATTTCCTTGAAATCAAAATGAAGGAGCCCTGTTCCTTCCTTCTCAACCATCAGTTTTCCATCGTGCCTGACACCTTTGATAATGCCCTGAAAATTGCCTGAATGATCACGAAAGGTTCGTAATTCATTTAATCCGTAAAGCCTGTTCAGATAAGCTTCATCGAGAAACTGAAACTCTTTCTCTTTAAGTTTCTGATAGAAAACAAACAATAAATCAATGATTTCCAATAATATAGAATCTAAATTATGTTTTATCCGTGTCAACAGAAAAAGGGATACCGGATTGGGTAATTCCTCCGGAAAATCCGCCTGATTGATGTTGATACCCATGCCGGCAACAGTTTTTGAAAAACCATTTACACCCAGTTCATTCTGGATCAGAATTCCGGCTATCTTATTTTCATTTACATAAATGTCATTCGGCCATTTGATGCTGATTTTTTCAGCAGGTAAATATTTTTCGAGGCAGGAGGCAATGGAGAGGGCAGTAATTTTATTCAGGTAAAAGAAATGCTCCAATAATAGAAAATCAGGGTACAAAACCACGCTTGCCAAAATGTTTTCTGCTTTTCGGCTATGCCAGCTATTGTTTCCCTGCCCCTTCCCCTTTGATTGAAATCTTGCCGAAACAACTGTAAATTCAGGCAGTTTACTTTCTGCCATCAGTCGCCAGGCATGGTCGTTGGTAGAATCGGTTTCTTCCAATCTGATAATATTCGCTGTTGCTTTCATTGACAAAATGCAATTTTTAACAAAAGTAAAAAGAAATCACTAAAAATAAAGCATATTTGCAGGCAGATTGATAATCAGAATGCAAACAGAAAACAGGAAGTTGAAAATAGGTGTGTTGGGAGCAGGTCATTTAGGGAAAATCCATCTTAAGCAAATCAGGGAAATCAGGGAGTATGATCTGATAGGTTTTTATGATTCAGATGATAAACAGGCCAAACTGGCCGCCAAAGAAACAGGAGCCAAAGCCATCAGGGATTTTGACGAGATTGTATCAGAGGCAGAAGTAATCGATATCGTTACACCGACAACTTCCCATTTTAAATATGCTGTTGAGGCCATTGAAGCAGGGAAACATGTTTTTATTGAAAAGCCACTGACTTACACGCTCGAAGAAGCTGATATTCTGGTGAAAAAAGTCAGGAAAAGCGGAGTGAAGGCACAGGTAGGACATGTGGAGCGTTTCAATCCCGCATTTTTAGCAGCTCAGGAAGAAGGCCTTGA
>JAAYUY010000217.1 GCA_012517435.1 Sphingobacteriales bacterium
AATCATCTGTATTTTCGCCTTGAAAGAGATATTTCGCAAAGGATTGAAATAATCCACTTCACTTCCCTGTTGTTGCCTGATATATTGCGATAAAATGACAAAAAGATAATTCAGCAAAGCATAAAGCACAGAAGAGATAAAAAACAGAAAAGAAGCCAGCGCCAGCGAAGAATAGATATTTCTGGAAGGACTGCTTAAAATAACCATGGTGTCCTCACGGAAATGATAACATAGATGATCGTAATCCCCTTCCTTATAAACATGATAAGGCTTTTTCCCGGCATCCCTCAGCAATATATTGGTAGGGTAGAAATACTCACCTTTCTGACTGATTAACTGATTGTTACGATAAATCGCATAGGAATACCTGCTAAGTTCATTAAATTTTCCAAGGTCTTTTTCTATGACCAGATCAGGATAAATGCTTTCTTCAAGGAAGATTTTGCGTTTGAGTAAAACAGTAATATAACCGAAGTCAATACTATCACGACTGACAGGCAATTTGAGAAAATAAAGCGGAGTACCTTCAAAACTACTGATGAAATACTGTGTGGATGAGGCGTTTAAAGCGATGGCATGTTCAATTAATGTATCATAAGTGCTTAAATTAAATGTATCAGAGGATTTAAAGGGCATTCCACTGCTTGAAAAAGTTTTCAGTTCAAACTCATAGTTAGAAAAATAGCCGCTGAAATAAATCTGCTTAAGCCTTTTGGCAAGTATGTTCCTCGAAATCATCGGATTTGTGTAAAATGAAACCAGATAATTGTCTTTTTCAATTTTTCCGGCAATATCATTCAGAAGGTATTCGGTTAAGGCATCACGCCCACTAATCACCTGATTGACAAGAAGTTTCTTTTTTTCAATATCCCTGATATTGATGGCATGAACGACCTGATGAGCAGTAAATGCTGCACTGAGAATAATCAATGTCAGGGCAATGGCCATATTATTATCGTCAATCTTTTTTTCGAAAATGAAAAACAAAAAGGTTACGATTAAAAAAAGCGGATTAAGTAAATAATAATTGGCTGACCTGTTGAAAATCAAATATACAACGACTGCCACCGAAGCCCCGATGATCCAGATAAGATTTTCCATCTTTGACTTTCGGATGTTTATCGCCAGATACCTGACAAGCCTGATAAATGAAAAAAACATTAAAAAGATAATCAGAAAAGAAAAGAACGTATAAATGTTAAATTTCAGAAAATCATTCATATCGAAAGGAATGGACGAATTGATGATCAGTCCGCTGATGATATCGGAAATAAGGCCTAACACCCACAAGGCAAGGCAGAAAAAGATAAACACCCATACGATACGTAGAAACTTCCCGGAGGGGAAACGTAAAGGCAGATGAGAGGTAAGAAGTACAACAAACCACGACAATAAAAAGACTATGATGAACAGATCACCTATGGAGGAGAGAAGCCGTGAACTGGCATATACCTCAGGACTGAATATTTTATTTTGAAATAAAACAGCAGGTATCCGGAGAATTTTCCACCCCAGAATGGTGGCAATGAGTATGGCCAGAAATATCGTCCACCCATGGAAATACTTTTTTCTCCGGAGGAATATATTTATCTGCTGGTGAACCACAAAAAATATCAGAATACCACCGGGAATATAAAGCAACAGCAACCAGATATTGAAGAATTGATTTTCTTTCTTCTCCAGAGCAAACAGCGGCTGCTTGCTGGCGGATGTTACAATGTAATCACCTGACAATGAAGATGTTTCATCCTTTAATTTAAAAAGTTTTCTATTCTTCCCCAATTTAAAATCATTGCTCAGGTATTTGTTTTCAAAAGGAAAATCATTTTGTACCAGTTTGAGGGCAATAAACTGATAGAATCCCCCATCTCTGCCCATAGTGAGGTAATATCCATTATAAACTTTTGATAAGATAAAATGGTTAAAAGTATTGGTAAATTCAGGTGGCACCACCCGGTTGGTGTTCCATAAAATCACTTTATTGTTGAGTAATACATAAATGAAAATGTTTTTATCAGTAGCAAGTTGTTTGAGTTCATCAATTTTATTGAACATCTCGGCAACATTCAGATGTTCAAGTTGGTCGAAAACTGAGTTACAAAGCTTTTCATCATCAATGACCTCTCTCTGAATTCTTTTAAATTCATGTTTAAGCTGAATATTTAAAAAATATGTCTTACTGAGATAACTGAATACAACGGCAAGGGAAATCAATAAAATTCCGGCATAAAAAAAGCGGGATCCGTATTTGAAAAAATCTTTCATTATCTTCAGGAGGTGCAAAATTAGACAATAAACTTCATCTGTCCGCAAGCCGGATAAATGGAGCAGAGTATCTTTGAAGGATGTTTGAAACAGCCATAAAACCGGAAAAAGCCATATTAGTTGGCATAATCAGAAAAAAAGAGACTGAAGAAACGGTTTATCAGAACCTGAACGAGCTGGCTTTTCTGGCCGATACAGCCGGTGCCGAAGTTATCATGCGGGTAACACAAAAGATAGACCCACCCAACAGCCGTACATTTATTGGTTCAGGAAAACTGAAGGAACTGGTTGATATTTGTGTGGAAAAAGAACCCGACCTGATCATTTTTGACGATGAACTCAGTCCGACACAAATCCGTAACCTCGACAGGGAATTAAAATGCAAAATCATTGACCGCACCAGCCTGATTCTTGATATTTTTGCCAAAAGAGCCAAAACGGCTCAGGCCCGGACACAGGTAGAACTTGCACAATATCAATATCTTTTGCCAAGATTAACGCGGATGTGGACTCACCTTGAGCGTCAGAGGGGAGGCATAGGACTGAGAGGCCCCGGTGAAACTGAAATTGAAACCGACAGAAGGGCTATCCGAAATAAAATTGCAGTACTGAAACGAAAACTGGAGTCTATTGACAGGCAAAACACCGTACAACGCGGACAGCGGACACAAAAAGTCAGGGTGGCACTTGTCGGATATACCAACGCAGGGAAATCAACCACCATGAATTTCCTAAGCAAAGCCGATGTTTTTGCTGAAGATAAACTCTTTGCCACCATTGATACAACTGTTCGAAATGTGGTTATTGACCAGATTACTTTTCTGCTTTCAGATACAGTCGGATTCATCCGTAAGCTGCCCCATAAACTGATTGAAAGTTTCAAATCTACCCTTGACGAGGTCAGGGAAGCTGATATTATTGTACACGTAGCGGATATTTCCCATCCCGATTTTGAACAACAGTTACATACTGTCAATCAGACTCTTGAAGAAATGAATGTTCATCACAAACCTACGCTGCTGCTGCTGAATAAGATGGATAAGCTCGAACCTGACGCTGAGGCCTTTCGTTTCAGCAGCCCACACCCTCACCTGTTTGTTTCTGTTACCAAGAGGATTAATACAGAAAAATTCAGGCAACTGCTTCTGCAAATGGTTGTGGAAACTTACCGGAAAGTTTATCCGCACTATCCGTTAAAGGTGACAGACTGATTAGAAAAGAAGAGCGGGAAACGGGATTCGAACCCGCGACCCTCAGCTTGGGAAGCTGATGCTCTGCCAACTGAGCTACTCCCGCCTGAAATTTTCACTGCAAAAATAAGTAGTAATTTTAATTTGTACCAAATGCACAGGCAAAAAATCAGTAATCAGTAACTTTTTCAAGCATTGACTCAAAAATCAGATCGGTCATGGCTTTCAAATCATCTTTTTTAATGATTTTCTGTAGGTCATCAAATCGTACCCAAAACATAGCCTGTTCGTGAAGTTTCACCCCGCCAAATACCGGCTCATACCGCAATGCCAGCGCATTAATGGTCGAATGGTATTCTTTTTCTCCTTTTTCCTTAGTCCACTTTTCTGAAATCTCAAAACCCCTGATGTCTTTAACCGTAAATGGAATAACTACAAGAGAATCAATGTAATAATCAGGATAGTCAGGATTGGGGATGTATTGAATAACCTGCTCAATTTTACCGACTTCGGCTGCTTTTTCTTTGGTCAGTCTGGTAGCTTCATTCAGGCTGTCTGTTTTGTATGCATCAATTTCACCGTTAATAACAGCCTTGTACAAATCCTCTGACAGTTTTTGCATGAAAGCAGGCCCCAGCTCATCTATTTTCGTCAGTTTGCGGTGTGTCAGATAAAAAGAACCTTTGTCAGCATTTTCTTTTTTACTGCAGGCTGTAAACAGAAACATGACTGCCAATGCACTGATGATAAATAATTTATTCATAGAACTATTTTTGTTTTTCAACAGCACCTATATCGGGTTTTAGGATTTCACGGGGCTTTCCAAGCAGGTCGTACTGAAGGGCAGGAAACTGGGAAACGACAGCAGGGTCAGCAGCATCAATACATACGGAAGCTGAATCCAGCTCATAGCTGTACCTGCATTTTTGCCTGAATTTAGGGTCCTTGTTAAGAATGTTTCCATTAATGTTCAGTCCGCTTTGTTTGGTAGTCAGCAGGCTGTTGGCCACCAATACATACACATTCCCCTGCCCTGTTTTTTTTACCTCAAACTCATCTTCTTTAGGTCCGTAAACAATGCTGTTTCTGATAGTCAGATTCAGATCGTTTATAAAGGTCTTATTATCTGTATTATAGCAGGCAATAGCCGGATAATGGCTGGAACAATTGCATCCCTCATGGCTGAAAGTACAATGGTAAAAACTGTAGGTTCCACCGTAATCACAGGCAACAAGATACTGGCAGCTGTTGCTCACTACGCAGTTAAAAGCCTCTATTCGGGATGAAAAGCCGAGAATACCCGCCACCGACATATTTTCTATTCTCACATTTTCAAGGTAAAGATTCGGATTGGAGGTAACCGGCAGAGAATCGACCCTGACCCCAAACACTGCATTGCGGATCAATGCATTTGAGATGCGGTTTTCTTTACTTTCCCGCAAAAAATAAATGCCGTACCACTGTCCGGGAACATCTTTGTAATACTTATCCTGCCTGATTCCTGTAAATAAAACCGTATTTCCCGTATCACCATTCACCTCCATGGTTCCCCAGACAAGAATGGCAGAGTTAATATCCGAATAAACCTTTACGCCCGGCTGAATGGTCAGCTTGCAGTTTACGTCAATGCCTATGTGATTTGAAATGACATAAGGCAGGTCGGGTGTCCATACGGCATTGCAGGCAAGCATGGAATCGTGAAGAAAATGAGCATTTTGTCCCCATGCCATCAGCCTGACATACTGAAAATTGCCGTTTGTCAGAAATTCGACTGAATCTTTAACAATAAAAGGCATGTCAGCACTATTCGGATCAATTGTAACATCCACGAAAATATACAGGCTGTCGTGCGGGAGAAGATCGACATCTTTCATTTCGGTTGCGGGCTGTCCGTCAATGTTCAGCCTGAAGGAAGAATACTTGCCTCCGGCAAGCCTTATATTACTGATTCTAAGCGATTTATCATAATTATTAAACACCAGAAACTTTTTGGTAACCGAACCAAGGGTGGTGAAGATGGTATCAAACAAAACGGTATCATTATTAAATTCAAGGCGGGCATCTTTCCCTGTATAGAGATCATCTTTTCGGCAGGATGAATGAAATACGAGAAAGGCAAGCAACAGCAAAGCGACAGCGGACACACAGAAATTACAGGCTTTCAGGCGATATTTAACATTTTTTTGCATGGGTCAAAAGTACAATTAATCAGGCATCATGGGCAAAACCGATTGAAGCAAGGCTTATTCTGACATCATTAGCTTTTTTCAGGGCAAGATAACAGGCCTCAATGGTCGAACCGGTTGTAACCACATCATCGACCAGCAAAACATGTTTCCCGTTTAATTCTTCAGCATTTAGCAATTCAAAAATTCCTGAAACATTTTTCCAACGCTGAAACCTGCTTTTTTTTGTTTGTGTCGGATTGTGTATCTGTCGGATCAGGTTTTGCGTTGATAAAGGTTTTTTAATCAGTTCACTGATTCCTCTGCCCAGGCATTCACTTTGGTTAAATCCTCTTTTTCTTAGCTTTTTAGGATGCAAAGGAACGGGAATAATCACCTCCACAGCATTGTAAAATTTTTCATTTTCCTGAATAGCACGCCCCATCATACGTCCCACTTCCACAGCCAGCTCTTTTAATCCCCGGTACTTGATATGGTGAATCAGCTGCTGAACCCGTGTCTGTTTTGAAAAATAATAATAACTCATGGCAAATTCCAGTGGTACTCTGCCCCAAAACATTTTCTTCAGCGGATTTTCTTCCATCAGGTGAAAGTTGGTCAGCGGCAGGTTGGTACGGCAGTCGGAACATAACAATTTTTCATGTCCGCTCATTCCTCTACGGCAGGCAGGGCATAGCTCAGGGAAGCTAAAGCCAAGAAGGTTTGTGATAAAAAATGCCTTATTTTTCAACAAAAATAATTTGTCAAAAATAACGACATTTCCCGTGATAAATTGCAGAAGCTATTCCTGACTGCCCAGCCATCTTTCGGCATCCAGAGCCGCCATACATCCGGTTCCGGCACTGGTTACTGCCTGACGGTAGTGTTTATCCTGTACATCACCAGCGGCAAATACGCCCGGCACATTGGTATAAGTCGTTCCCGGCTTTGTAATGATATAGCCGGATTCATCCATTTCAATGAAATCTTTGAAAACAGCCGTATTGGGGGTATGACCAATGGCCAGGAAAAAACCATCTATTTCGATATTTTTTTCTTCTCCTGTCTTATTGTTCCTCAACCTGACACCTGTAACAAACTTATCACCCAGCACCTCCACTGTTTCGTGATTCCAGAGTACTTCAATGTTAGGAGTGTTAAAAACTCTTTTCTGCATGGCTTTGGAAGCCCTTAATTCGTCACGTCTGACAATCATATAGACTTTTGAGCACAGATTTGCCAGATAAGTAGCTTCTTCGGCAGCGGTATCGCCTCCACCTACCACAGCCACCACTTTTCCTTTGTAGAAAAAGCCGTCACAGGTAGCACAACCCGAAACGCCATTGCCTCTGAGGCGTTGCTCCGAAGGAAGACCAAGATATTTAGCCGTTGCCCCTGTGGCTATGATAACTGCTTCAGCTTCAACTTCTTCACTTTCATCAACCCAAAGTTTAAAAGGTCTTTTAGAAAAATCGACCTTTGTGACAGAGCCAAAATTGATTTCTGTTCCAAACCTTTCGGCCTGCTGACGCATTTCTTCCATCAGCTCGGGACCTGTTATCCCTTTCGGGAAGCCGGGGAAATTTTCAACTTCAGTAGTGGTGGTCAGCTGTCCGCCAATTTCCATCCCCGTGTACATCACCGGTTTTAAATCGGCTCTGGCTGCATAAATTGCAGCTGTATAACCTGCAGGTCCTGAACCTATTATCACTAATTTTGCTTTTTTCATGAGTTATTTTCTTTAAAATTTTTCGCTAAATTATCGAGAATTATGCCGTTTTACCAGATGACAAAGCTTTCAAAATTTCTGTCATAATTTCGTCAAAATGACTGTATTAAAAATAAATACTTTCATCGTCCCTGATGTTGTTCCCGAAGTAAATCATTGACGACTTTCACCGGATTAAAAGTGTTCAAAGGCACCTCAATGAATACTGTATTCCAGTCGGCCATGGCGCCATTCCACAATCCCGGAAGTTCGAGTGCTTTCAGTTCCCTGCCGTCTTTTGATTTAATGGTAATGAAAGCTGTATCAGGATCGACAAAATCATCCAGCCTGAATTTCCTGCCTCTGAAATCATAAACACCCAGAACCATATCGACCGGATTAAAATGTGTGGCAGCATGAAAAATACGCTGATGATCCGGATCTGTCATGTCAAACTGTGATGATTCAAGTATCTGAAGTTCAATCATTTCATCCTCATGGTTTTTTACATAAAACGGGCCTCCGCCCGGCTCACCAACATTTTTAACCATCCCGCACACGCGTAATGGCCTGTTGAGTTTGATGAATAAAAATTCTGCTTTTTCAACCATATCCTTAAGACTGTAATAATCGGGAAAAGTCATCATCAATTCCTTTTGCATGAATCTTTTGACTGTTTTCAGAAAATTTTCAGTCAGGTCGCCATGATCGAGTCTTTCAAGAAAACTGAAAATCTTTTCCTGCAAATAAAGTAAATGGCCTGCAAGGAGTTTCTTATAGCGGATGGTTGATGGTTTCAGACTATCGGGAACAACGTTGTCAATGTTTTTAACAAAAATCAGATCAGCCCTGATTTTATTCAGGTTTTTGATCAAAGCCCCATGTCCGCCAGGTCTGAAAACGAGATTTCCCTCTTCATCGCGGAAAGGTTTATTTTCCATATCCACTGCTATGGTATCGGTGGCCGGGTCCTGAATGGAGAAAGCTACTTCAAATTTCCGGTGATAATAGTTTTCATAGTACGGTTTTACCCTTTCGACCAGTTGCTGAATGTTTTGCAGGTGCTCTGCCGACACGGTAAAATGAAGATAACATTTACCATCTCCCGACACTGCATACAGGGCGGATTCAGCCAGATGTTCTCCCAATGCAGTGCGTTGAAAATCACCGTAATCATGAAATTTTATCAATGCCTTGGGTTTGCTGGCATAACCAAGCCCTTTTTCCTCAAGCAAATAGTCAAGAATCAGGTTGATATTCCCTTCCTCAATAAGGCTTTCAAGATTAAATCCTTGATTTTCAAGAACTTTTTTTAAATCGGAATAAAAAGCAAAATTTCGGATATGGCGTATAAAATTACCAGTGGAGTCGAAAGCAGTTTCTTCCGACAACTTCCTTTTTTGTTCTTCAGGAGAAAGATTGAGATGACGAAAAGCCTGCAATGATTTAAACATTCTGGTAGCAGCCCCCGATGCCGGAACAAACTTAACCACTTTCAGATTTTTCCTTTCCTTGTCAAAAAGATTCACAAATTCATCTATCTGATTATCGTTCAGGCATTTAATCCCTTTTTCGGGAGTTGCCGCAGCTTCAATTTCCGGGAACCTCATTCCATTTTTAAAGAATTCTATCTGTCTCGTTACTTCTGAAGGTGTCAGTCCATGTTGCCTGATCTGCTGTATGTCTTTTTCGTTAAACATAAATGAAGTTTTTTATTAGTTAAAATTGAGCCTTAATTTCAGGTTAAATGTCAGTTTGGTTTTCGTTCAGGAAATATAAGAATTTCCCTTCATGGATTTCAAAACGCAGAATACCCAGCGAAAGTAAAGCCACCACAATATTTTCAGTAATAAACAAAGGAATATTGAGCATATTTTTGGCTTTTGACAAAGTAACCGATTGATTTTCTTTGAGATAATCGAGCAAATATTTTTCTTTTCTGGTATATCTGAAAAAAGTACCCCGAGGGGCTGACATCCGCTGCCAATATTTCAGTAAAACCCTGTTAGCGAGAATATTCTGATCGTTCCACCTGATATAGGCCAGCCATTTCCCGTTATCGTCCTGAGCCAGATAGGGCTTGCTTCCTCCTTCATTTATTTTTACCTCCAGAATGGTTTTTTTTTCAATATCCCAGACTTCGTGTTCCATTTCGGGAGTAGGCTTCAGGTACATTTCAGTGGCAGCTTCAAGCATAAACAACTCTTCATCCGATCTGATGCCTGCAATGGCACCATTGTCTTTCACCCCAATCAAAAGTGTACCTCCCTGTGCATTTGCAAAAGCAGATATTGAACGGGCAATTTTTCTCGAATCACTTATATTGAATTTAAAATCAAGCTGTTGTCCCTCCCCCTGACTGATAAGTTCCTCAATATAGCTTTTCTGTCTGAGCATTTTACAATCATTTTTCCCAGTTTTTCAGCTGAATTTTGTTTTCTTTCTGTTCCTCACTCCTTGCCATCATAAACAGTAAGTCTGACAGGCGGTTCATGTATTGCAGAATATGATCAGGTATATCTTCATTTTTTTTTAGGGAAATTATTATTCTCTCTGCCCTGCGGGTGATGGTGCGGCAAATATCCAGTTTTGCAGAGGAAAGGGTGCTTCCCGGAATAACAAACCCGCTTAATTTAATTCGTTTTTCATAATCGTGAACCCATTCCGTCAGTCTTTCGGTATCTTCTTCTTTCATCGGAACAACATACAGTTTATCCTTTGAAGCAAGCTGTCCGGCTACCCTGAAAAGGTCGTTCTGAATTTGTTCTATTTGTGCAAAAATCTGATTATCATCCGTAAAGTGTTTTGCCTCTCCCAGAAAAGAATTCAGTTCATCCACCGTCCCATAAGCTTCTACCCTCAAATCATCTTTCCATACCCGCTCGCCACTCCATAGTCCGGTCTGACCTTTGTCTCCCGATTTTGTAGATATGCTCATCTGTCGAATTTTAAAGAGTTAGCTTTAAAACAAAAGTACGCTTTTATTTCATAAATCGTGCTGAAATATAACAGAGCAGAAAATCATTTCTAAGACTTCATTCTGGCGGCCACGGCAAGTAAAACGCCCAACACAATGCTCAGCAAAGCCGCCACAAGTATTCTGACCTCATCAGGCAATAAAAAATTAATGGTCTGTGCAGGTATCCAGAAAAATAATATTGTTTTTTTAAACACAAAATTCCATTGAGTTTTCCAGTCAAGTTGCTGAAGGTATTCAGAAACTTTAAAATGGGTAAAGAATTTCAAAAAATTGCCTTCTGTTTGCCGGATATGCTCATCGGTAACTTTGTGGGTTATCATTAGTAGCGGTGCATAAAACAAATTCAGCGAAGCCCCGATACTAAAAGACACAAAAAGTTTTTTAAGTGAAAATGGCTGAACCATAATATCTTCAGGAATGTTGAAACCCATATCGGCAAGCATGTGAGGAGCCCCTGCTGAAAAAATATCAAAGGCCATTTTAAGGCTAACACCCAGCCATCCCCACACAAAAGCACGGGACAACCAGCCGAAACCTTTTTCATAATAAACTCCTTTTTTTATTCGTAATCCCAGTATTTCCCCGAATGGAGCTAGTATAAAAAATTTTACAAAAGCAAGTAAATAGGGATATTTCAGGTTGTAATGCCAGTAAATATGAAACAAACCGGGAAACAGGAAAAAAGGAAGAAAAAACAAAATGACCGCAAATAAGCAAATTATGTCGGCCTTACGCATGGGTTACTTCATGTTTTTTAGTAAAAATGCTGAGAACAGGAACCAGGGTTAAAGAGATGAGCATCCCCAGCGTTCCGGCTTCAGGTGAAGGGAATTTCATAAAATACAAAACAAGGCATACCAGTAAACCGGTAATACCTCCGGCCAGGGCAGAAAAGAAATTTGCTTTTTTCAAAAATAAACCCCAGATAAAGGGCCCAAGGAAGAAACTGCCGATGGCACCCCATGAAATGCCAAGTATTTCGACAATTACATCAAATTTAACAAGCGCCAGCAATACCGCAAGTAAAACAAACACAGCACTCATGATTCGCATAAGAGTGGTCAGTTTTTTATCAGAAACAGCTTTATTGATAAATCCGGCATAAAAATCCTTGACTACTGTAGAACTTGAAATTAATACCAGTGCTGCCAGTGTTGACATGGAAGCAGAAAGGATGAGCAGCAGGATGACAACAGCCAGAGAAGACGGAATAACATTGGTCAGCATTTCGGGCATCAGGTTGTCAAAGATAGGTTTTCCGTCCTGAAAAGCAGTGGGGTTATTTTCAGGACTCATAAAAACTCTTGTGGTAGAGCCTACAAAATAAGCTACACCGCCAATAAGCAGGGCAAAGAAGGTAGAAGCAAACATCCCTTTCCTGACCGCCTGACGGTCTTTAATGGCATAAAACTTCTGCATCAGCTGGGGCATGGCAAAAGGTGCCAGGCTGGTCAGTAAAACAAGGCTGAGCAGCGGCCACCAGCCTGGAGGGCCTACAACAGCCGTAAGTTTGGGGTCTATGGCATGTAGCTTTTCTGTAATGTTAGCTATTCCACCCCCTTTCTGAAGGGTAACTACGAAAAGAATAATCACTCCAAGGGTCATGATCATACCGAAAATCATATCCATCAGTGCCCCTGCCTTGTAGCCGCCTAAAACCAGATAAAAGGCAGTAAAAACCCCCATAAAAGTGAGGGCCTGCCAGTAATCAATTTGAAAATTCACTGTAAACAAATAGGAAAGTCCCATAAAGACAGCTGCTGAATAGGGTATCATGAAAATAAATATGACCAGAGAAGAAAGCAGTTTAAAAAACGAATGCTGGTAACGTTTTTCAAGGTATTCTCCCAACGTTGTAACCCCAAGTTCCATGGAGGCCTTTTTTATCTTCCAGCCGACAATAGCCCATACGCCAAGTACACCCAGTAAAGCATTGAATATAGCGATCCAGAGAGCAGAATAGCCAAAACTCCAGCCAATTTTTCCGGCAAAGCCAATAAACAAAACAGCTGAAAAGTAAGCAGCCCCGTACGAAAATGCCGACATGACGGCACCTACTTTTCCACCTCCAAGGAAAAAATCAGAAAATGATTTTGTTTTACGCAGGCCCATCAGCCCGACAATGATGATAACAAGGACATACAATCCTACCACAATGATTTTAGCTGCCATCTTTTTTATTTTTGAATTTTCTGAAATGCATCAAATTCTGCTATTTATTTTTCAATCCTGATTCTGGCATCAACAGCCAGTACTTTATCTTTTTTACCCAGTAAAGGATTTAAATCCATTTCAAATATCTCCGGAGCAAGCGTAACAAGAGCCGACAGACGAACTACTATATCCCTGAAAATCTGCTCATTAACACCTTCCTGTCCTCTGACACCCTGTATTATTTTATAGCTCTTTAGGTTTTTTATCATCCACGCTGCTTCTTCCGGAGAAACGGGTGCCAGACCAGTATTGACGTCTTTTAATACTTCAATAAAAATTCCTCCTAAGCCACACATGATCAGATGTCCAAACTGATCTTCCCGTTTGGCACCTGCAAACAGCTCAATTCCTGATAACATGGGTTGTATCAGTATGGCTGTCGTTTCAGGTATTTTCATCATTCGCTCAAACTCTTTCCTGACGGTTTCAGTATCTTTTACGCCCAAAACTACTCCGCCAACATCAGATTTGTGAACCGGCCCTATTACTTTCATGACAATCGGAAATCCTGTTTTTTCAGCTTCCTTTACAGCTTCTTCCACAGTTGAAACCACAGATTCTCCTGCTCTGGGTATGCCTGCGGCATCCAGCAGCTTTTGCACCTGATCCGGAGCCAGATAACCGTTTCCCGCCCTGGAAATAATCTCTCTTATAGACTGAATATCAATGTTATCAGGTAAGAAATCATTTGAGAAAGGTTTCAGTGTATTGACCACTTTACACAAGGCATTTCCAAAATTCACTTCATCAGGAAAATTTATTCTTCCTTTAGCAATAAAATGGGCAATTTCGTCTTTCACATTTATGACAGAAGGTAAAACCGGGAAAATAGGTTTTTTACAGCTCTTCATTTTTTCATCCAACACATCGTAAACATCATAAACAGGAAATAAACCCGGACTCCCGAAAATCACCACCATTGCATCAATTTGATCAAAATCATGCTCACAGGCATCGATAATATGCCCTAATTGTTCAGCCGTTCCTGTGGCCAGAAAATCAATCGGATTGGCCACTGAAGAACCGGGGAATAGTTTTTCCAGAAGTGCCTGAGCCTTCGGCCCTTCAATACGAGGGATATTCAGTCCGCCATTCGACAGGGCATCTGTCAGCATAACGGCAGGACCACCTGCATGCGTAATGATGGCAATGTTTTTCCCTTTTAACTCTTTGTGCATAAAAATGCTGGCTACGGTGGCCAGTTCATCCCTGCCGGAACATCTTACTATCCCTGCTTTACGGAACAGGGCATCCACTGCCGTATCCGGGCTGGCCATTGCCCCTGTATGGGAAGAAGCTGCACGACTGCCTGCCTCTGAGCTACCTGCCTTGATGGCAGCTATCCTGCATCCTTTCTGAATGAGCGATACGGCATGCTTCAGTAATTTCTGCGGTTTGCTGATGCTTTCCACATATAATATTTTCACTTTTGAGCTACTGACCGGATCAAAGCTTTCGTCCAGAAATTCAAGAAAATCTTCCACACCAAGCTGAGCTGAATTGCCTACGGAAAACAGACTTGAAAACTTCAAACCCTTTGGGATGGCTGATTCCATAATAAATACGGCAGTTGCTCCTGATCCGCTGATAAAATCAACTCCTTTCGGGTCTATTTCAGGAATAGGAGTGGTAAAAATGGCAGTATGGTATTGGTTAAACATTCCCACACAGTTCGGTCCGACAAGGCTGCCTCCATGTTTCTCAATGATTTCCACAATTTCTTTTTCAAGCATTGCGCCTTCATGACTTTCCTCGCTAAAGCCTGCAGAAAGAATGATAAATCCTCCCGTTGACTTTTGTTCGGCCAGGACTTTTACAGTATCTTTTACAAACCTCGCAGCTATGGCTATAACAGCCAGGTCAACCTGCGGCAGGTCTTCCACACTTCGGTAACTCTTTATACCCTGTACAAAATCATTCTTCGGATTGACCACGTACAATTCTCCCTGAAAATGATGGTCAATCAGGTTTTTTAATACCTTACCTCCGGGACTTGCAACATTCTCACTTCCTCCAACCACTACAATACTGGATGGTTGAATAAGTTTAGGATTAATCATTTTTCTGTGTGTTTATTTTGTTTCATTCGGGGCGAAAAATAGAGGTTTTTTTTAAATTGAAAAATGTATCAATTGATTTTTAAGAAATGTATCCAACGATTGCAAAATAGAACTTTCAGATTTTCAAAAAGTTCTGTATGTAATGAAATAACGTGAATATCGAATTTCTGAATCTGGAGTTGATTATTTAACGAAAACCTGCTATCATTTTTGTCATCATTTACCCTGAGATTTTGTAATGAATGGCATTAACAACATGTTAAGCTTTTAATTTACTTTTTCTCTTATATAGACTAATATCTTATTTGGAATTTGTCTAATTTGGTATTATAATTGCTTGAAATTTAATATCCCAAAAAAATGCAAACTAACCTAAAATACCAGTTAATTTCATTGGTGTATAATAATTTTCTGATTAGAATACAAGATTATTTACAAAAATTTTTCCCACTTAACGTTTACATTTACCGGGTAAAGGGTATTGACGATGATATAATTGGAAATGAATAAGAAGAACTGTTTCAAAGATATGTTTTCAAAACTTTTATCAATAAACTAAAACAATTAACATGAAGAATTTAGCATTACAAATGTTGTTGGCTGTTTTGTTTTTTTCAGCCAGCGCACAAAAAATCTTAGTTGAAAAAACCTATCGTCCCGATTCAAAAGCCAATCTGAACAACCTGAGTGAGGTACAGATTGACAAATCATCGAATGAGATGCGGTTGTTCTTTATCACCAAATCGACAGAAAAGAGGATGAAAGCTGATCTTTTATATTTCGATCTTGATTTTAATTTTCTCAAGGACGAAAAGATAGAGGAAGAATATGAGAAAATGAAGACAACCTATAAGTTAAGCTGGGATATTTGTCCTGAAGACAAACAACCCCTGCTGACGGTAGAAGCAAACCTGACAGGACAAGCCGTATTTAAAAAAGGCTATATCTGGAACTATTACAACTGGAATACCGGCTGGTGTGAAGACAAATTTAAAGTTGAAGATAAAGTAAAGCCCAAAGGCGAAGCAGGCGAAAAAATCAAGCTGGTATTGTGGTGGAGCGATCGTGATGTAATGAAATATCAACGGACAGGAACAGTACCTGCAGGCAGGGGTTATGTGGCAAGAGCAAAGGTAGGACGTGTCCGCGACCTGGTTGACGATAAAGGTAATATTGTTTTCTTAGGCCTTGTTTATGACAAAAAAGACCTGAAAAACAACGGGAAAAATTATATCATTCAAAAATATGATGCTTCCCTGCTTGAAAAAATTGCTGAAAATGAACTTAATTTTGATAAAATTGCAATTCCGTTGGTCAATCAAACGCTTTATAACGGAAATGTCGGAATTTTATTCCGGCTGCAAGGCGGTGGTTATGAATATGTTGAGATAAACATTAATGCGTGTTGAAAAGCGTTTTTCCTTCAGTAGTTCAGATATGGCATTCTGGAAGGTCATCGGTATGAGCGAATTCGGCAATGATGTATATGTATATGGAACTGTTTATGACAAAGTACAGGTAAAAGACAGTTATTTCGGTACAATCACCTACTCTCCATATGCATTCCGTTCCAGTAATTTATCAGGTGGAAAAGGAAAAGTTTCTGCCATTCAAATCATGAAAATCGGCCCGGGTGGCATTGAGTGGCTCACCAAAAACCCTATTTCAGATGTGGTATCAAAGTTCAGCCTGCCTGAAGGGGAAAAGAAAAGTGCCAAACCTTATGACGGGAAACTGATGAAGATTGCCGATTTCTATGTCAGCAGCAAAACAGGAGAAATATTTGTAGCCGGACAAAGCTATACAGAAAGCAAAAAAGGCCGTAAATACGAGACAGTTTATATG
Organism: Sphingobacteriales bacterium; assembly: GCA_012517435.1. NCBI lineage: Bacteria > Pseudomonadati > Bacteroidota > Sphingobacteriia > Sphingobacteriales > Sphingobacteriales bacterium. The sequence goes on from JAAYUY010000217.1 coordinate 16,428, forward strand.
TTCCATTTTGACAACAAAGGAAAGGTAAAAGGTCATTATTCCATGAAACTTGTCGAAAAAAACAAGATTGCCCTGGCTTATCCGGCCGATCAGGCTATGATTGAATCAAAAGATGGGAACAGTATTTACTGGACAGTGTTCGAAGTGGCCGGTATAAAAGACATCAGGGTGTTGTATTATCCGCGTATTGGCAAAATAAACATCAACAATACAACAGTAGGTAAATTCGTAAGTATTGGAAATGGCAACTATTTCCTTGATGACAAATTTGCCGTAAATGCCCTTGGCGACAACCAGTTTATTTTTATCGGTTCAGGAAGAAAAAGTAAAGACATGTGGTTCTGCAAGGTTGAATTTGAATAATATTCTCGGACTTTATGGAAACTGTAAAAAGAGGTGTTGTTTTATTATTGCTGGCTGTCGTGATGACAGCCGGCAATTCTTTTTCACAGGCAAAATTCTTTTTCGGATATAATCTGGGGACTTTTACCATTCCTCAGCGGTATTTTCAGGTCATCGATTATGAATATCAGATTGCCTACGGTTCAAAAGGTTATTCTGAAAAAGGATTTGGCTTATCTCCCCTGTTACATGGATTTTCCTATAGCTTCAGGTTATCATTTCTTGACAATTTTGCATTAAATGTGAGCCATTACCGCAAAGTGACCAAAAGCAGGGTGGCAGAATTCCCGAATAATTATCTTGCGCAGCATCAAATGATAATCAAAAGCTGGGGCGTAGGTTTCGTTTTCCGTGAAGATTATCCCAAATTTGGGGTTGATTACGAAGTTGGACGCCTGACGCTGAAAAAGAAAAAGTATCCGGCAGACGAATTTAAAAGCAGTAAATGGATAGATTATTGTCCAACTATAGAATTATTTGGCAAGGGGCCGACTTTTTCGTCCGGTATAACATTTTACTCCATCCACCGGCTTAAATTTCTTGAAATCAGGCCATATTTCAGCTGGATACCTGAAGTGGTAAATTATCCTGATTACACAAACCCTAATTTACCACGTTATTATACTTTCAGGATCAGCTCTATAGGTATTCATTTGTTTGTCGTACTGGGTGAAAATGATTAAAGAGTAGTGTATGAAAAGAAAAATTCTTCTTCTGCTGTTTCTCATCAGCATTTCCAATATCAGACAGAGTATTGCTCAGGATATATTTGGCGGAGTTAATTTAAACCTTTTAACAGGTTACACTTCAGCAGGCTCTTTTAAGAAATTTATCGATTCCTATAACAGCATTCTCGAATCTGATCTGAAAAACAAGTTAAATCGTACAGCTTTTGTCAGCGGATATGGTGTAGGTGTTGAAGTGAATGCTTTATTATATGGAGCAATAAATTATATGAAATTAAAGGGAGATTTTTCTGCAACATTTAACAATGGCTCGAAACGTGTATTCAAACTGGAACAATCCATCTGGAATGTACCTATTGGTTTTGGACGCTATGAATCAGACGGTGCATATTTTAGTGCCGGCCTTGGTATAGGCATAAGTAATATGATAATGTCAACATTTACAAAATATGTGGATGGTACTGTGAGCATGGGAAATGAAAAAATACTTAATGGGACATATGAAAGTTTTACTTTTTTCTTGTCACCTGAAGTACAAATAGGGGTTTCTGCAGGTAATAGTGTTATCAGCCTGTTGCTTTCTTATCATTTTAATACGCTCTCATATGGAAATGATGATTTTTTCAATATAGACAGAGAAAGAATGTCGGGCATACCTGAAGATTATAATAACTTCCTGAGTAACCCCCCAAGCTTTGGATTAGTTGATGATCCCGTAAAGTTTAATTTCAATGGACTGGTGATTGGATTGGGTTTAAAATACAATCTTTTGTCACTGTTTAAATAAAGCTTTATGAAGAAGATATCGTTTCTAATCAGCGGATTGATCCTGATGTTTTTGATTTCATCCTGCAGCAAGGATGACTTTTCGAGAAATAAATTTCAGGGGGTATGGAAAATTGTAAAAATGACACAAACCTATTATTCGGATACCAGTCAGAATCCCCAGCCTGATTCTGTCATTGAAACGAAAGATGTTGGGGTATTTATGCTGGTTGACCGTGCCGGCTTTGGTAATATTCTCGATTATAATGACGAACTGTTTACAGACAGGACACCTGCATTTTATGATATTCATGGAGGCGGCTGGTCAGCAGATTATGCAGGTAATCGTCTGAGCCTGAGTACCGTGGTTTACACTGTAAAGGATCAGCCATTCGGCAGGATGAAGCTCACCTACATAGTAAACTCTTACGATGGTATTTATAGGTATAAAGAAGAGTTAATCATAAGCAGGCTTAATCCATAACTTTTTGATAGTAAATCAGCTAAAAATACAGAAATGAAAAATTTAAGAAAAAATCTGATTAATGCTTCATCAGTATTAATTTTATTGA
>JAAYUY010000218.1 GCA_012517435.1 Sphingobacteriales bacterium
AAAAAATATCAGGTAAACAGGCAAGATATTTTGGAGCATTTCTGCCATGGGACAAAAATAAGCTTATTATCGGGGCAAAAGGTTTACCTTTACACTTTTTTTAAAAAAGCAAAAAGCGAATGAAATGGCATGTTATTGTTAATCCTTCAGCCGGAGGAGGCAGAGGTGGGATGAAATGGCCAATCATCAGAGCAGAACTGATAAAAGAAGGGTTTGAGTTTGATTTTCAAATTTCAGAAAAGAAAGATCAAATCATCACCTTAAGCAAGGAAGCAGTCGAACAGGGTTCAAAAAAGTTAATAGTTGTCGGGGGAGATGGTTCTCTATTCGAAATGGTTAATGGTATTTATTTACAAAATAAAGTCAGCCCCAGCGATATTGTTATCGGGCAAATACCGGTAGGTACAGGCAACGATTGGGGAAAGATGTATGAAAACTCACTGGATTTCAGAAAATCCATCCAAATCATCAAGGAAGGCCGGACATTCAGGCAGGACTTAGGGACTATTTATTTTCCGGAAGAAAAGAAGCGTTACTATTTTGTCAACATTGCCGGTCTTGGTTTTGACGGTGCCGTGTTAAAGGAAGTCTGGAAACAGAAAGAAAAGGGAAGAAACGGAGCCATGATTTATTTACTGATGCTTGTAAAAAGCCTTTTTGGCTCTGGTTATCATAAGGTAACTTTAACATATTCAGGAACTAAGGAGGAACAAATTATTTTCAGCATGGCTGCAGGCATAGGCAGATACAATGGCAATGGCATGATGCAGCTTCCTTTTTCTCACCCTGCTGACGGAATGCTGGATGTAAGTATTATCAATAAAATCGGGAAGATTGAGGTAATACGGGAGGTGAAAAATCTTTTCAGTGGTACTTATGTAAAAAACAAACATGTCAGAATCAGGAGAACGGATAAAATCATCATCGAATCGGGGAAGAAAATACCTGTAGAGGCGGATGGTGAGTTTTTGGGATATTCTCCTGTTGAAATCGGTATTCTTCCTGCCGGTATCAGTTTTTTTGTAAATAAAACAGATTTTAGTATTGACCCTAAAATAAAGGATTATGCACCCGATATTGTTCAGATTTAAACTTCCGGAGTTTTTACAGGCATTGCTGCCCGGGAATGCTGAATATCTTACGATGTACACTTACGGCTTTTGTATTTCACTGGGAATCATTGCCGCATACCTGTATGCCTGGCGTCAGGCAAAAAAAGAACTGAATGTTCCTCAGGAAGTAATGACAAGGCTTCTCATCATATTGGTCATTGCTGCTGTTGTCGGAGGCAAGGTATTTACCTTTCTCGAAAGGCCGTCTTTCTATTTCAGCCATTTTGATGTTTTTCTGAGGGGGTTCAAGTCGGGTTTTGTGTTTTACGGCTCCTTGCTGTTTGCCATACCTGCCATGATATGGTTTTTCAGGTCGCAGCAACTGCCTGTGCTTCAGATGTTTGATATTATGGCCATCACGGCTACCATTGTTCATGCTTTCGGAAGAATGGGCTGTTTTTTTGCCGGCTGCTGTCATGGAGTTCCTACTCACAGCGTTTTTGGTGTTGTCTTTTCTGATCCCTATTGTGCGGCTGACCCCAAAAATGTTCCCCTCCACCCCACCCAGCTCTATGAGGTTTTTCTTTTAGTATTGATTATGAGCTTTTTATTGTTTTACAAAAAGAGAAAAAGATTTCACGGAGAATTGTTTTTAATCTACCTCATTCTTTATGCAATTGGCAGGGGAATTATTGAATTTTACAGAGGTGATGAATCAAGAGGCTATTTATTTAACCACCTTTTGTCGCATTCGCAGTTTATTGCGTTGATTGTGCTGGTAGTAACAGTCGTTCTCTATTTTATTCTCCTGAAAGCCGATAAAAAAAGAAAAAGCACGATTGTCAAAAATCAGGGACAGTCTTCAGAATAAACATTAATAAAAGTTCTGATTAAATCAATGGCCTCAGGAAGCATCAGGTCGGTGAGTTCGGGGTTGGTCAGCTCGTTATTTACAGTTTTCCATGCGCGGCATTTGTCGAATAAAAAAAGCTGCTGAGCCATCGACAGGGCATAAATGGTGTGTATGGTAAAAGATTTCGGATTTTTCTGAAGAGCTTTGTCAAAATAAGGAAACCCGGCTTCCGGTACAAAATAATCATCCATCACGGTAAGGTAACCAAGACAGAACAATTCGTCAGCTGTTAGTGTATCAAGATGATATTCAATATTTTCGAGTTTATATTTTTCCTTCAGGAATCTGATAAACCTGACCGAATTGTCTTTCCCGAGAATTTCGAAAGAAAGTGCATTGATAATTGCTGCTTTGACATCGGTCGCCAGCTTTGGACTGAGCAGGCTTTCCGCAATTTTTTCATCCAGATAGCCTTTCTGCTCTGCATAGGAAACCACGCCAAAATCATTGTAAACCTTATAGAAAACAATATTGGTCAAAGGAGATTGTGAATAAGCAGTTTTTTCGGACAACAATATGGAGAAAACGAGAAGAAGACTTCCCGTAAGAAAATATTGCTTCCTGCTGACTTTCCTCATTCTGGTTCTCTTTTACTCAACTTGTTGTCAATCAGATAATAATACTCAATGTTTCTGGTAAATTTCATCCCGTTGTCGCAGGAACATTGCCGTTCAGATGGTTTTGTTCGGATGGTTTTTACCCTTATTTCCGGATTTTCATCAGGTAGTTTTTTCATTTTGATGAAATATCGTTGTGAAATATATTCAGGCCAGGAGACCTGACGGTTTAAATATCCTGTCTTTAAACGGTATCCGCTGAAGGTGGCCAACGTCATGGTATCTGAATGCTGAATCATTATTATTTTACTGACAAAGTTAACACAACTGTCATTTTCCCTCAGTATTTCCTTTTTCAGCCAAAGAATTTTGTGATCACCGAGATGAATTTTATTGGGAACAGAACTGAATGAAGATTTTGTCATTAAGAGGCACAGGAGCAATCCGGCTGCTGAAAAAAACCTCATTTTTTCTGCCATTTTCTGAATTCTTCCACGAGGCTGATGGTTTCTTCATCCGGTTTTTCGATGGTAGTAGTCAGGGTAAGTGTTTTCAGGTTTTTATCCCAGAAAACCACCGGCAGTTCTTTTCCCATGAATGTGCCGTTTGAGTTGTAGTAAAACTCGCTCATCGTATTGATATACATCATATAAGGACCTTTTCCCTGATACTGGTAAAGTTTTATGTCTTCCGGTTTTTCAAAATAAATGATGACTTTTCCGCACAGTACGCCATCTTTCTCAAAAAGTTTACAGGTTCGGAGATTGCCGTTCGGATATTGCTCCTTGATTTTTTTCCCTTCAATGTATTCACTGGTGAGCTCTGTAAAATCTTTTTCTGTCATGACTTTTCCGTTTTCCTTCACCGACATGATGTTGTAAAAGATAATGGTTAGTTTTCCGCTCCCCTTACCGGTAAATTCAATGGTATATTCTTTTTTTTCACAGGTGAGGCATGAGCTGAAAAACAGGGGTGGAAAGAGAATCAGCAAAAGAAACAGAAAATATCGTAAAACACTAATTTTCATGATTGAAACTTCTTTTTTTAAATTCAAGAATTTTCTTTTTCAGGTTAAGGTCGCCAGCACTGAAAGGAGCCGGGAGCAGCTCAAGGATAGAGGTAACGATTATTTTACTGAAACCAATATTGGCAGAAATGATTTCGATGTCGTCATTGGCAATATAACTGGCTTCGGATATAATCTGACGGCACCGGCCACAGGGAAGAGGAGGAAGGCCGTCTGTTTTATCAGTAAAACCGCCAACAATAGCCACCATTGTAATTTGAGTTTCACCATGACTCAGAGCCG
>JAAYUY010000219.1 GCA_012517435.1 Sphingobacteriales bacterium
CCAAGTGCCTGATTCCGAAGCTGTCCCATAATCCAGCGAATATCAGCTCCTTCTTTTTTCGACCTGCGTGTCTGCTGATATTTTTCCTTTAAATATGGTATTCTTTCTATAATTGACTGTTTATCAACTTTTTTAAAGTTAACATAGGCCAATACCGAATCAAAATCCAGTTTGGGATGCTGATACAACTCCAGTATCATTTTCCGTGCAATGGCAAAATCTATGTTGTTGTTTTTCAAATAGGTAAACAAATCATACACTTTTTCGTAGCTGAATTCTTCTGATTCAGGCAATTTATTTTCAATATGTTTGACATAATGTGCCAGAAAGATGGCCGTAAATCTCGGACTGATTTTCAGGTCTTTTTCTATCCTTTCGAGCAATGGAACCAGATTTCTTTTCAGCAGAAATGTAAAAGCATCTTCAGGGACATTCCACTGCTGAAGCTGTCGGATTCTGTCGGCCACTAAAGGAGGCAGACCTTTTCTGATTTTTTCAATGTAATCTTCAGTAAGAGGAATAGGAGCAGAGTCGGTGTCGGGATACATTCTGTCGGGGCCGGGTAAAACACGCTCAAACATGGTGGTTCCATCAGGAAACGATTTCCGGGTTTCATTGGGTACGCGTTCAAATGCCAGTTTACATCTTTCTTCAATGGTTTCCAGTGCAGTCGGGATGTCATCTGCAGGTCCCCAGAACACCATCCATGCATCATCTTCCTGACATTCAAGCAGTTCTGAAATTTTCTGATGATTCTGCTCGGTAATGAGTTTTTCAAACATTTCTGAATGGATCATGTTGGGTTTTTCGATACATGCAATCACTTTCAGCCTGTCGCTGATTTCATCGGCAAAACATTTTCCCGGCTGTGTGAAATGCGATAAAATTCCTTTAAACGATGGCAGTTTCACCGCATACACAGGGATTTTTGAATTTCTTGCCTGCATGAGGGGCTCATAACTGAATTTAAAATCAGCCAGATTCAGTTGCTGATAAGTCATTTTCCATCCCGAAAAATCCGGCAGTTTTTTCAGCAACAGGTCTTTAATCCTAAGCAGGGCAAATTGTCTGAAAGCCTCATTGTGAGTCAGTTCCGGCATCCAGCTTGTATGTGCCACTCCCTTTATTTCCACCCTTGTTCCTCCCCTGCAGCTTACATTGACATCAGCCCTGGTGGAGCCAATTCCGGTACGCGACCTTCCCGTACTCCTGTTTAAAAACCGGATATAATCTGCCCCTTCCCTGACTTCATCCGGATTGATAAAATCGGGATAGGTAACAGTTTCGATCAGGGGCATGCCCAATCTGTCGGTCTTATAGATACGCCAGTGACCAATGTCAGAAATTTCACGACAGGAATCTTCCTCAAGGCTCAACTGAATTACCCTGACCTTTTTATGCCTGAGCTGTATTTCTCCTTCCACCCCAATAATAGCTGTCCGCTGAAAACCAGTCGGGATGGAGCCATCAAGGTATTGCTTGCGGGTTATGTGAACCTCCCCAACGATGTTGAGTTTGGTCAGAAGTGAGAGTTCAATGGCAATTTCAAGAGCTTCCTTGTCGAGACGGAATGGAGGGGTGTCGTCCACTTCGTAGGTACAGGCAGTATCGTTTTTTATCCTGTAAATGATATTCTTACGGGTTTTAAACTCCATGAGTGCGGTGCCGTCATATTCACCGAGTTCACTCAGAGTTGGCCTCATGTGGCGGATAATTTCTGCATCATAATCATCATCAGCGTGATAAATGCCAGCCGGACAACGGCAAAAAAGTTTACTTTTTGTTTTTAACTGTTGGTGAACTTCAAGCCCCGACATAAACCCGATTCTGTCATAATCGGACTGTTTTGCTTCCCTGCGTGAAACGTATCCTATTGCTCGTTTGCTATCCTCATAGTTTTGCAAAGGATTAAAATTTTCGCTCATTGGTATTGATTTCCTTTTTTTAATTCAACTTTTTTAACGCTGCCAAAAGTATTATTTTTAACAATATTGGAAATTTTTTAGGCAGAAAACTTTTACAATATATATAAAAGCCTGATATTCTGCAAGATTGAAGAATAATTACTTGGGAGCTAATCTCAGCATCACGATACCAAGTACGGCAAAGATGATATTGGGAATCCATACCGAAATCAGGGGATCAACGTTTCCTCTGGTGGCAAAAACCGTTGAAAACTGCATAAAGAAAATATAGCTGAAGGCAACCAGAATCCCCAGCCCAAGATGCATTCCGGTACCTCCCCTCAGCCTTCTGGAGGAAATGGAAAATGCAATAAGGACAAGAATAAAGGTTGCAAAAGGCATAGAAGTTCTCCGGAATCTTTCTATCTGGAGCGAAATAATCAATTCTTCCCCCCTCAATCGCTCTTCACGGATATAATTCCTCAGCTCAGGAGTGGTCATTATCTGCATATTGGAATTTTTTTGCCCAAAATCTTTTGGAGTCATCAGAATGGAAATAAAGGTAGTATCCCCTTTTTTAAGGCTTTCTTTCATGCCATTAAAGGTTCTGATAGTATAGTTGGTAACCATCCATTTTTTTTTGCTTTCAACCCACTTAATCCGTTGTGCCATCAATTTGTATTTCAATCTGACACCATCAAATTTCTCAAGAGAAAAACGACTTCCGCTGCTGTCAAAATTATTATAGTTTCTCAGAAAAATAAAGACATCGGGACTTACCTGCCTGTGAATCAATCCCCTTCCGGAATAATATGGCTTTTTAATGTAAACTTCTTCAAACAAAATCAACTTTTCGTTGCTTCTCGGAATGATAAAATTATTCAGATACCATGAGAGAGAGGTCAGAATAGCTGCTACGAGCAAATATGGTTTCAGCAAACGGTAGAAATTGGTTCCGGCACTCAGCAAGGCAATGAATTCGGTATTGTAAGCCATGCGCGAAGTAAAAAAAACTGCTGAAATAAAGATGAACAAAGGACTGAAAAGGTTAATAAAATAAGGGATGAAATTCAGGTAGTAATCAAAAATCACTTTCTTCAAAGGAGCATTGGTAGCCAGAAAATCATCAATTTTTTCAGCAAAATCAAAAACCACCGCTATGAAAATAAACAGGAAAATGGTAAAAATAAAGGTTACCAAAAACTTTCGGGCAATATACAGGTCAATGATTTTCATTATCTTAAAGTCTTCTGCTAAGTTTTTCTTTCATTTCTTTGCTCCATGATGAGAAATTTCCAGCCTGAATATGTTGTCTTATTTCTTCCATCAGCCTGAAGTAAAAAACCAGATTGCTCAGGGAAGCAATCTGCAAAGCAAGAATTTCGCCTGAAATAAATAAATGACGGATATAGCTTTTTGAATAATATTCATCAATAAACGAAAGCGCAGGTTGATTGACCGGAGTAAAATCATGTTTCCATTTTTCATTTTTGATATTGATCACACCTTCCATGGTGTATAGAATTCCATGGCGTGCATTACGTGTGGGAATCACACAATCAAACATATCTACTCCCAACGAAACCGCATCCAGAATATCTTCCGGTTTGCCCACACCCATCAGATAACGCGGACGATATTCCGGAAGTATGCTGCACACCAGTTCTGTCATTTCATTTCTGAGTTCAGCTGGTTCTCCTACTGACAGCCCTCCGATGGCATTTGCCATGCAGTTTTTTTCTGAAATATACTGAGCAGATTCTCTTCTGAGTTCAGGATACGTACTTCCCTGTACAATGGGTAACAAATACTGGGTATGCCCGTATAGCGGAATGGTATCATCAAAAGCTTTCAGGCATCTGTCGAGCCACTGGTGGGTAAGTTTCATTGATTTTTCGGCTACGAAAACATCTGCAGGCCACGAAGTACATTCATCAAAAGCCATGATAAAATCAGCTCCTATCATTCGTTGGATTTCAACTGCCTTTTCAGGGCTGATAAAATGTTTTGAGCCGTCAATATGAGATTGAAACTTCACCCCATCATCACTGATTTTACGGTTAAGAGCAAGACTATATATCTGATAACCACCACTATCCGTAAGAATATGTCTGTTCCACCCGATAAAGCGGTGAAGTCCTCCGGCTGAAGAAATTGTCTCAGTTCCGGGACGCAGATACAAGTGATAGGCATTGCCCAGTATGACCTCTGCCTGAATATCCCTTTCAAGTTCACGCTGATGGATGGTCTTCACATTCCCGAGTGTTCCAACCGGCATAAATACAGGTGTACTGATTTTTCCTCTTGTTGTTTCTATGAATCCTGTTCTGGCCTGACTATCCTGATCTCTTGCAGTAATTTCAAATTTCATCGGGTGTATAATCGGGATTATTTTTTATTTGCTTCATTATCAAAAACTTCGCAAAGGTCTTAATTTTTATTTCATTTTTCTCAGTTTAATGCAGATTGTTTTTGAAATTTGCACCGCCTTTACAACCTGATTTTTTAGCACTTTTAACTGATGAATGAGTTATTCAACAACATTTTTTTTATCCCTCTGATTGTCGCCCTTATTATTCAACTGGCATTTATCCTGGTTCTTTACGGACATCTTGCTTTCAGGAGAAAAAACAATTTCATGCCTGCCGATCATGAATTTGTGCCGGTTTCGGTAGTTATTGTTGCCAGAAACGAAGCAGATAACCTCTATGAACATCTTCCGAAAATTCTCAAACAGGATTATCCTGAATTTGAAGTCATTGTTGTTGATGATCAATCGAATGATGAAACTCTTGACGTTTTAAAGGCATTTAAAAAGCATTATTCAAATCTTCAGATTGTTTATATCGGGCAGGAAGTAAACGAAAGAACCGGGAAAAAGCTTGCCATCACACTCGGAATTAAAAAAGCCAGACATCCGCTTATTTTACTGACAGATGCCGACTGCTACCCACTGTCAGACAAATGGATACGATACATGGCAAGAAATTACTCTCCGGCAAGACCAATCGTTATAGGTTTTTCTCCTTATGAAAAAAAGAAGGGATTTTTAAACTACTTTATACAATATGATACTTTTAATACCGCTTTGAATTACCTCTCTTTTGCCTTTGCCGGCATGCCCTATATGGGTGTCGGACGTAATCTGATGTATTCAAGGTCTTTGTTTTTTCAACATGCTTTCAGCGGTCAGCTTCATATACCTTACGGTGATGATGACTTATTTGTCAACAAAATAGCTTTATCTTCAAACACTACTGCAGAAATTCACCCTGATTCTTTCATGGTCAGCAAGCCACACCATAAATTTATAAAATGGTACCGGCAAAAAAGACGTCATCTGAAAACCGGAAATGAATATAAATTCAGCCATCGTTTCTGGCTGGGATTTTCATGGTTCAGTTACCCGCTGTTTGTTCTTCTCTTCACCGGAGCCATACTTCAAAATCCTTATTCTTATATTATCTGGGGTATTCTGGCTGCCCGTTATTTTGCTATGTGGCTTATCTATTCCATCTCTGCCATTAAACTAAACTCTGCCCGGTTGATCTGGACTTTTCCCATCATGGAAGCCATTTATAATCTGCTTTATCTCCCTGTGATGGGATTAATTTCCCGCTTTTCCGCTAAAAACAGATGGTAGAACATGCGCTTGTATTTTGAAAAATATTTTCCGGAACTTGACGATAATCAAATTGCTTTGTTGCTGAAATACCATGATTTACTTCTGGAATGGAATCAGAAAATTAACCTTATTTCGAGAAAAGACACTGACAACATCATCCTTCACCATCTCATCCATTCTCTTGCACTTAAAAAAATATTCAGCCTGAAGCCAGGGATGAAGGTTGCCGATATTGGAACGGGAGGAGGACTCCCGGGAATACCTCTTTCAATCGTATTCCCTGAGAGTTATTTTACCCTGATCGACAGCATTGGAAAAAAAATTGAAGCACTGAAAGACATTACATCCCGACTGGGAATCACCAATATTTCGCTCCTTCATGCAAGAGCAGAAAAGATCACCATGAAATTTGATGTGATTATTGGCCGCGCAGTTGCACCTGTTGAGTCATTTGCTGCTACTGTTGGTCATCTTTTAACATCACAGGGTAAAATATTTTATTGGACCGGATATTCAGAACAAAAAGCCCGGATAAAAATTCATCATCTGAGTGATATGTTCGAAGAAGAATATTTTACCGGAAAAACTATCATGGAAGCAGACAAAACATTGTTCTAACCCATTTTTCCTGCCAGGTTTAATGAAATTTTCTCCCGTAAATAACCTTATGATTTGACATAAAAACCATAGCCCAAGGTTTAAACCTTGGGCTATGAATAAAACGCAATACAAAATTAACCGTTTCAACGGTTTTGATCCAGCTCCCTAAACATTAGGGATGGATTAGCAAATTGAAATAACTAATGTAGTCTATTATAAAAAATACGGACAGTAAAAGGAAACGAGAGGAAAAGAATAATGTGATTTACAAATGCTAATAGACTTATTCATCATTCGAAAAGACATTATTTTAAGATTTGATTTTAATCATGAGTTACAAATGACAACATTTTGGCCAAATGAGATGTCTGAATCACCTGTTTCCTGCCATGTTTAATGAAATTTTCTCCCGTAAATAACCTTATGATTTGACATAAAAGCTTTATTTTTACCATGGGTTGTTTTGTTTGTTTTTAGCAAAAGCTGCCTGTTTTCAGGCAACTTTTGCCAAATCCTTCAATTTATTTATTTCAGGCAGATGTGATCCCGATTGATATTTTTAAGCTTAATTTGTATCAAAATTTTAACTGATGAAATGTCCTTTCTGCAATGATGTAATGGTTATACTGGAACTCAACCAGATTGAAACAGATTTCTGTACATCCTGCAAAGGAATATGGCTGGACGGTGGAGAACTTGAGCTTCTGCTTCAGGATGAAGAAGCAATCAAAAAGCTTTTATCCAGTTTCGGAGAAGTTCATCCCCTGAATGAAAAAAGGCTCAGATGTCCGGTTTGCCGTAAAAAGATGGAGAAAACAGGTGCCGGTGAGAACCATAGCATTATCATTGATAAATGTATAAATGGTCATGGAATCTGGTTTGATTCCGGAGAATTAAATCGTCTGGCCGACTATGCGGCTAGCGGAGCTGACAACCCTTTATCTGCACAATTAAATGATGTCTTTAAATTTATACTCAAACAATAAAAGGAGGCAATTATGACCACAACATTAATTATTTTAGCAATCGTTATTTTACTGATTATCATTTTTATAGGCATGTACAACAGCCTTGTACGCTTACGTAATGCCGTAAAAAATGCCTGGTCGCAGATAGATGTACAACTGAAAAGACGCCACGACCTGATTCCTAACCTCATCGAAACGGTTAAGGGATATATGGTTCATGAAAGGGAACTGCTGGAAGCCATTACCAAATACAGGGCTTCTGCCATGGAAGCTCAGGGAGTTGGCAATATTTCCAAAGCAGAAGGGGCTCTTTCAGGAGCATTGGGACGATTGAATATTGCCATGGAAAACTATCCGGACTTAAAAGCCAATCAAAACTTTCTGGCATTGCAGGAAGAACTCAGCAGCACCGAAAATAAAATTGCCTTTTCCCGACAAAATTACAATGATCAGGTCATGATGTTCAACAACAAAATCGAAATGTTTCCTTCCAATATTATTGCCGGAATGTTTAATTTCAAACAGGCTGAATTTTTTGAAATTGAAGACAAAGCAGAAAGAGAAGTTCCGAAAGTTAGTTTTAAATAAAACCTAAAGGCCTCTTACCATGTGGGAACTTGTCAGGGCAAATAAACGTAAATCATTGATGCTGTTCATTTTAATGGGAATAGTATTGCTGAGTCTGGGTTATTTTATCGGGCTGTATGTCAAACCGCCTGAAGGTGGAACAGCCGGTTTGCTGATTGCTCTCGCCATCTGGGGCATATTATCTCTGATCAGTTTTTTTCAGGGAAACAAAATTATTCTGGCTATCAGCCATGCAAAAGAAGTTACACCTGACATTCATCCCAGATTATTCAATGTGGTTGAAGAAATGAAAATTGCAGCCGGTTTGCCAAAAATGCCTAAGGTTTACATCATCAACGAAGAAGCCCCGAACGCCTTTGCAACCGGATACAGACCTGATAATGCAGCCATTGCGGTTACCAGTGGATTGCTGGCAAGGCTCAACCGCGATGAACTCCAGGGTGTGGTCGCACATGAAACAGCGCATATTTTCAACAGGGATGTTCAGTTTATGACTGTTGCCGGGATAATGCTGGGGAGCATCGTCCTTATTTCACAGTTATTCCTGAGAAGCATGCTGTATTCAGGCGGCAGATACCGTTCCGATTCAAAAGGCGGGCAGGGACAGATTATTTTACTGGCCATCGCATTGATTTTCGCCATCCTTGCCCCCATTGCCGCACAGTTGTTATATTTTGCCATCTCACGTAAACGGGAATATCTTGCTGATGCTACTGCCGTCAGGTTTACCCGTTATCCGGAAGGACTTGCCAGTGCTCTGGAAAAAATATCTGTCAATACATCAGAACTAAAATCTGCAAATAAAGTTACTGCCGGAATGTACATTGTCAACCCTCTAAAAAGAGAAGGGATGAGGCTTTCTGACCTGAGCAGCACCCATCCACCCATTTCCGAAAGAATCAGAATACTGAGAAGTATTGCAGGAGGAGCAGGTTATCTGCAATACCAGAAAGCTTTTCAGCAGGTAACCGGGAAAGCTCAGCACATCATTCCATCCTCCGGATTAAAAGAAGAGGAAAATGCCGCGTTAAGAGATAAGCCTTTGGAAACAAAAACCCAGGCAACAGCTAAACAAAACAAACGCATACTGGGTGATCTGATGATGACAGTCAGCAGTTTTACCTTCCTGAACTGTTCGTGTGGCTTGAAAATAAAGGTTCCGCCTGAATTTACCAAAAAACAGGTACAGTGTCCGCGCTGCGGCAATTTTCTTCCATTGGTTAAATAATTTTTCAAAATAAAATTTTCAAAAATGAACCCGCAACTGAGAGTACTGATGATTGATGCCTCCTCTGGTTTCTATAAAACCATAAAGTTTAAAGTGGGTGATTTTTTTGGCCCCGTTGATCTGGGACTTCACCTTTCAGGCAAATACAATAGTATCAATATTGGAGCCGGATTGCTGGCAGGCTCCATTTTTCCGGGATCAAACCGTTTGATTTTCAATGGATTTTCAGATTGCTGGGGTGGATTTTATGTTTCAGCAATGGGAGGTGCTGCCCTTGTGTTTGATAATCTTGGGGTAAATATGGTCAGTTTTATCGGCAAAGCACCTACTCCTTCAGTTGTTTATCTCAACAGGGTTCACGGAGAAGAAATTGAAGTGGAGATCATGCCTGTTAAAATTCATCATCTCTGGAAAGAAGGCAGAGGTGGTTTATATGCATTGATGGATAAAACCCTTGAATTGTTTGGCAACAGATATGAAACGGAGCCACGTGTATTGGCAACAGGCCCCGCTGCTGAATCCACCGACTTCGGAGCCATCGCCTCTGCACCTGTCAAAGCAGGGAAAAATACTTATGTTGACACCTGGGCCGGACGAGGTGGCTTTGGGTCTAAATTATTACAAAAACATGGTATTGCTGCCATTATTTACGGAGGCACTTACATTGATGAAGATTTTACCGACAGAAATGTCGCTAATAAATGGTTTGAGGAAAAATATACCAAAAAACTTGCAGCCAAGGATATTGAGTCCACTACCAAATACCGCTTTGACCCGAATTTTAACACTGGTGGAACTTTTGGTGTCAATTACGCTTCACTTGCCGGAAGAATGGTCTCTTTTAACTATCAGAGTATCTATTTTGAAGAAGCCGAAAGAATTGAAATCCATAAAAAATTTATTCTCGAACATTATCTGAAACAGTTTAATGAAGAAACCATTCAGCAAAAACAACAATTCAATTGTGGTGAGCCCTGTGCAGCA
This sequence comes from Sphingobacteriales bacterium, assembly GCA_012517435.1. Taxonomy (NCBI): domain Bacteria; kingdom Pseudomonadati; phylum Bacteroidota; class Sphingobacteriia; order Sphingobacteriales; species Sphingobacteriales bacterium. Next base: position 9,898 of record JAAYUY010000219.1, read on the forward strand.
GTTTGCAAGAAAATGAACAACCAATACAAAAAAGATTATGAACCCTACCAGACCATGGGCCCATTGTGCGGCATCTTCGACCAGAGAGCTGCTGAGCAGGTCAACCATCATGCCGATAGCTATGGATTTGACGCTATTTCAGTAGGTGGGGTTTTGTCGTGGCTGATGGAATGTGCCGACAAGGAATACCTGAATGTTAAAGAACTGGGAATCAGGGAAAAGCCTGTTTTTCAGCATAAAAATTTCAATATCGTTCAGGACTCCATGCATAATGCCGGTATTGCTGTTCAAATGCTTGACAACATTATCAAAGGTAAAATAAACCTCAGCGAAGGAGCCAGAAAGCTGGCCAGACAATGGTCGCGTCAGAAAGGGAAAAAAATTCTGGATTGCTTTGTTTACAATGCATTTGCCAGAAAAGGCTGGATGGTCCCCAATCAGTACTGGACACCCGGTGCTTTGGCTCCGATGGCGATTATGGGAAAATATTATATGTATTACGGAAATGAATTTGTGGAACCTCGTGAATTGGGAAGGCTCAATGCCGACAGGATGAAAAAAGAGCTTATCCTCGACAATATGGGCTTTTGCCGTTTTCACAGAGGCTGGGCAGAAGACATGCTACCTGACATCATCGAGTCCCTCTATGGACTTAAAAATCAATATCTTGAGAATATTAATTTTACAGCGAGCAGAATTTCTTCCCGCAATTCCTCTGTGTTTTGGGAAAGCGGGCGAAACATTGACATCGTCCACCGCTTTTTGCTCAGGAAAAAGGAAATAGATAAAAATGACGGTAATACTTTCCTCCACTGGCTGAACTATTTCAATAAAGATAAAGATTCAGCAGCATTAGATTTCTGGTTTGAAATGCTGAAAGGCTGCAGCGAAGTTTTAAGGGAATTCTGAAAAGAATATTATTATGCCAGTAATTTACAGGATTTTCAGCAGGTGCGACTTATCAATCAATCACTTATGATGAAGATAAATGTTGTACTCTTACCACTTGCGCTGCTTTACGACCTTGCCACAAGAATCAGAAACTATTTGTATCTTCACAATGTCCTTAAAGTATTCCATCCTCCCGTCAAAACAATAGCCATTGGCAACCTGAGCATGGGAGGAAGCGGAAAAACTCCCGTTGCTGAATACCTCATACGGCTTTTAAGCGAAGAGTTCGGCAACATTGCTTACCTCAGCCGTGGATATAAAAGAAAATCCAAGGGTTTTGTGATTGCCGGAGATGAAATTAATTACAGGAACATCGGTGATGAAGCCTTTCAGGTTTACAGAAAATTCCCCAACGTAACCATCATGGTAAGTAACAACCGGAAAGAGGCCATTGAATATTTTTCAGAGAAAACAGAAAACCAGGGACTTATCATCCTTGATGATGCCTTGCAACACCGTCAGGTCAGATGTGGGCTTAATATATTACTCACATCTTATCACAGGCCATACTTTCAGGATTTTATTTTTCCTGCAGGCAGTCTTCGTGAATCAAAGAAATATGCCAGCCTTCCAGACATCATTCTGATTACCAAATGTCCGCCATCGCTCAGCCAGAAACAGCAGGATGATTTTCTCAGCAAAATCAGGCCTCTTCCCCATCAATCCGTGTTTTTTACTTTCCTGCGGTACCTGCCGCTTTATCCGGCCTTTAGTCATGAAAATATTGATTTACAAAGCCTAAGAAACTTTCACATCATTACATTTACGGGAATAGCAGATACACGTCCACTTGAAGAATATCTGAATAGTGTCTGCAAAAAAGTTATTCCTGTTAAATTTCAGGATCATAAAGAATTCTGTAAGAAAAATATTCAGAGAGTTGCAGAAACATTTGAACATTGTCAGGCTGAGAAAAAAATTATCGTAACCACAGAAAAAGATTTTTCAAGGATTAAAGGCCTTGAAACAGAAAAATATTTAGAAAATTTGCCGTTGTTTATTTTACCGGTTGAAACAGCATTTTATGGTAATACCGGAAATTTGTTTAAACAAAAAATCCTTGACTATGTTGGAAAAAATTAAAGAAACAGTCAGCTTTATCAGACAACAAGCAGATTTTCAACCTGAATATGGAATCATCCTTGGTACCGGACTGGGAGGGCTGATCAAAGAAATAGACATCATCAAATCCATTGATTACAGAACATTACCTCATTTCCCTGTCTCCACTGTTGAAAGCCATGCCGGAAAACTTGTATTCGGTTATCTGGAGAAAAAAAGAGTGGTCGTCATGCAGGGACGATTTCATTATTATGAAGGCTATTCCTTTCAGGAAATCACTTTCCCTGTCAGGGTACTTAAATTATTAGGCATTAAGGCATTAATTGTTTCCAATGCCTGTGGTTCTGTCAACCCGGAGATGAAAACAGGTGAGTTAATGATCATAAAAGACCACATTAACCTGCTTGGCGGTAACCCGTTACGTGGTAAAAATATTGACGAACTGGGCCCCAGATTCCCCGATATGAGTGAGCCTTACAAAAAAGAATTCATCGACCTTGCCTTATCCATTTCCGGAAAACTTCCCATCAAAGTTCATTGCGGGGTATATGCCAGTGTACAGGGGCCAAATCTCGAGACACCAGCCGAGTATCGTTTTCTTCGCATAATCGGAGCCGATGTGGTTGGTATGTCAACGGTGCCGGAAGTAATAGTTGCCCGTCATGCCAGACTGCCGGTCTTTGCTGTGTCTGTCATTACAGATGAAGGTTTTCATGAAGAAAATCCGGCTGTTACATTACAGGATGTCCTTCAGGCTGCCGGCAATGCCGAACCCTACATGACTCAACTCATCAAAGAATTTATCAGTCAGCTTTCATGAACAGACACAAACTGATAAAACTGAATCTTTCCATTGGCATTCTGTTGTTAACCCTGTTTTCAGCCATTCCACATGTACTCAAGGCACAGAAAGACACCATTTTACCAGACACAAAATATCTGAATATCAATCCATTAAATTATCCTACAAATTTACGAACCTTTGATGATACCACCCTGAACCGCTTCCATTTGTTCGACCCTTTAAAAAGCTTTGATGACTTTTATACTTCAACAGCCGGAACCGGAAGCCCTTATTTCAGTAACAAACATCGTCTTTCGGAAAACAGTCTTCATTTTCCTGCTGCCAATGTCCCCGGTTTATTTCTCACTTTTCCTGAAAATATTTCTTTTTTCAACACTAAGACTCCATTTACCTACCTGTATTATGTTCAGGGAGGTAAAAATCTTCAGCAACTGAATGTACTTCATTCCCGGAACATTAATCCACTGCTCAACTTTGCCATAGCTTACAACCTCATGGGATTCAACGGGTTTTATTATCACCAGAAAGTGCAAAACAGCAATTTCCACATTTCCGCCAATTTCCGGACACCTGACGAACATTACATGCTTTTTGCCGCTTATTCAGCCGACAAATACATTCAGAATTGTAACGGAGGTATCAGTTACGAGGACTTCAGGCTGTTAAACTGGCAAAGGCGTCTGGTAGCACCTGTAGCCACTGAAAGTGCTTCCCAAAAAAATTTCCGGAAGACGCTTTTCATCTTTCATCAGTTGAATATCGGTCCGAAAGATTCCGCGAAAAAAGGGAACTTATATCTCGGACATCGTTTTTCATGGACAAAAAATGCTTACCAATATCTGGAAGAGAATCCGCTCAATGCCTGTTATCCCTTCATTTTTTACGATTCTACTGCCACAAACGACAGCATACACTGGCAGAATATTGAGAATCGTATTTTTCTTTCAAAATATGGTAGTCAATCTGAAATACCTATATTTCAGGCAGGTTTTATCCATCTTGCTTCCATCACACACCTCCGTCAACTCGATTCAAATCTGAACGCCTTTCTGGCATTTTTACATGGCAACATTATCTCAGGAAAATTTATACTGAAATATGATGCTGATTATGTGCTGTCGGGTCAGAATAAAAATAATTTTCATATTGATATTCAGCCACTTCTAATACTTTCAGACCGATATGCCCTTTTCCTGAAATCTGCCATCAGCCGAAAAGCTGTTCCCTTTTACCTGCAATATGCAACACTTAATCATCTGTCATGGGAAAATCATTTTCTTCCTTTTTCTGAATCATCCATTTCCTTAGGGATCAGCAACTTAAAAAATACCGATTATATTGATTTTCAATTTATTAATTTAAAGAACTATGTGTATGTCAATACTGATCTGTCAGCCATTCAATCACCGGCATCAATCAGCCTTGCTGTGCTTAGCATGCTGAAAAAACTTCGTATCGGCCATTTTCATTTTGATAATCATGCAGTTATACAATATTCTTCCGATGTGGCTGCCTATCCGCTCCCATCTTGGATGCTCAACAACCTGACTTATTTCAAATTCAACCTTTTTAAAAACAATCTTTCACTGGAAGCAGGTATAGATTGCCGCCTGACGGCATCGTGGCATGCCCCGTTTTACTATGCTCCCATGAATATCTTTTATGTTCAGGACAGCATTTCAGTTCCATTTTATCCTTATGGCGCTGTTTTCATCAACGGAAAAATTAAAAGAGGCCGGTTTTTCCTGCTGTTCGAGCAGCCTCATCAATATCTTTTCAAAGAAAACTCTACCTTTGTCATTCCAAATTACCCGATGACTCCCTTCAATTTCAGATTTGGCATTTCGTGGTCCTTTTATGATTAAAAAACCATTAAAATTCAGCAATATGAAAAAGTTAATCATTATGGCAGTTTTAGTTTCAATGTTTTCGGCCTGTCAGAAAAAAGCACAGGATAAAACAGCTTTTATTGAGGAAAAAACAATTTTACAGGCCATTGACAGCATAAAGGCACTGTATGGTGAAACTGAAAAATTCAGGTATGAAAAAGGTGTCAGGCAGGCGGCAGCACTTTGGAAAGAAAGTGATGGATCGGCTGAGGACTTCATCAATTTTTGCAAAACCTCTTTTGTCAATGATTCTGCTGCCAGATATGTCTTATTTGAAAAGCTATCCGGTTATTTTGAATCCATTTGGGGACTTTACAACAAAATGTCGCAGGATCTGAGAATGGCTGTTGACGTTGATAAAGGCGAAATCACAGAAATTGATGAGCTGTTTGGGGCATACAGCCCTTCAACTCACCTGACAGAAGACCTCTTTCAAAACAAAATTGCCTTTAAGGTTATTTTGAATTTCCCTTTTTATTCACTGGAAGAAAAGGAAAAGATGGGTGAAAAATGGTCGCGCCTCGATTGGGCCTATGTGCGCATGGGTGATTTATTTACCTCACGTATCCCGGCTGAACTGCTGATGAAGGCTTCAGAAGTACAGGCTAATGCCGACCTTTATATTTCTTCCTACAATATTTTCATGGGAAAACTGGTCAACATCAATGGCAATAAACTTTTTCCCGATGACCTGAAGCTGATTACCCACTGGGGACTTCGTGATGAAATAAAAGCCAATTACAGCAATCCTGACGGATTGGAAAAGCAAAAAATCATCTATGAAGTTATGAAAAGAATCATTGACCAGTCGATACCTCAGGAAGTAATCAATAAAAATGATTTTGTCTGGAATCCTTACACCAACAAACTCATTGACAATGGGAAAGAAAAAGACGGAATCCCAGAACCGAATGTCCGCTACCAGCATTTACTGAATAATTTTCAGGCAGTTAAAGCCATGGACCCCTTCAATCCCAATTATCCCACTTACATTCAGAGAAGTTTTGATGCCGGCATGGAGCTGACCATTGATCAGGTCGAAGCAATGTTTAAAGAAATGTGTTCGTCTGCTGAATTTAAGGAAACTGCAAAGCTTATCAGCAAAAGGCTGGGAAGAAAGCTTGAACCCTTCGACATCTGGTATGATGGGTTCAAACCAAGAAGCACCATTTCTTCAGAAGTGCTTGACGAAACAGTCAGAAAAAAATATCCGACAAAAGAAGCATTCGAAGCCGGGATGGCTGAAATACTGACAAAACTCGATTTTAGTCCGGACATGGCTAAATTTATTACTTCCAAAATCGAAGTCGATGCTTCAAGGGGAGCCGGCCATGCATGGGGCTCTGAAATGAAATCCGAAAAAGCACGGTTAAGGACGAGAATTGAAACAAATGGAATGAATTACAAAGGCTACAACATTGCCATTCATGAATTTGGACATAATGTCGAACAAACCATCAGTCTCCATCATGTTGATTATTACATCCTTCACGGGGTTCCCTCGACAGCATTTACAGAGGCTCTGGCTTTTGTTTTCCAGAAAAGAGACCTTGAACTGTTGGGTATGCACAATACCAACCCACTCAAAGAGTACCTCGAAACACTGGATGTTTTCTGGTCAACCGTTGAAATTATGGGCGTTTCCCTGGTCGATATGAAAGTATGGCGCTGGCTCTACGATCACCCTGAAGCCGATGCTGAACAATTGAAAAAAGCTGTTACAGAGGCCGCTATTGAAATCTGGAATACTTATTTTGCCGAAGCTTTTGGTATTAAAGACCAACCTATTCTCGCCATTTATTCCCACATGATCGATTATCCGCTGTATCTGTCTGCTTATCCTGTGGGGCATCTGATTGATTTTCAGATTGAAAAACAAATTAAAGGTAAGAAATTCGCTGATGAGATCATCAGGATTTATTCTCAGGGAAGAGTTATCCCTCAGCTGTGGATGAAACAGGCAACCGGCAAAGAACTTTCGCCAAAACCCATGCTGGAATCAGCCCGTGAAGCCCTCGAAAAAATTAAGGACTAATTTAAGATTAAGGAAATCAAATCTTTACATTTTGAATTTTTTTCTTAATAAATACATAATTGATTAATAAAAAGTTTCTATTTTTGAACCGATTTATTCAGATACTTTAAACGCATTAAACAACAAAAATATTAATCTTATGGCAAAACGTAAAAAAGAAGAAGGGAAAGAAGTGGTTGATACCCCTATTACCAGAGCACTCGACAGTGACAAGCTTGATTGTATGGCAAGTAAACTTAAGGCACTAGGTCATCCTGCCAGAATCGCCATTATCGAATTACTCGAAAAAAATGATAAATTACCGGTAGGAAAAATCCAGGCCATGCTTGATCTCGAACAAGCTGCAACCTCTAACCATCTACGTATTCTCAAAGACCAGAATATCGTAAAATCGGTAAGAGATGGCAAAAGCAAACTGTATTCACTTCGTACACCCCAGATCAAAGACATTATCGATTGTATCGAGAAGTGCAAAGACTAAGTCTCCGATGAAAAACACAGTTTTAAACCCGGCTCAGGCCGGGTTTTTTTTTACACATACACCATTATTTTTACGTGGCAAAAAATTTGTGTTATTATCTATTCCAAAAACAATTTTCATGAAGATAAAGCTTTTCTTTACCCTTTCATTCCTGATGTTATTTCAGGGACTATTTGCCGCTTATTTACTGATTCCGATGGATGAAAGCCAGAAGAATCACCTGAAAGCCTATGGCATTACCTATTGGGTACTTCAGGCCAACGTAACTGCTGAATGGTTGTTAAACTACAGGGGAGGAAGCTTTGTGTTTATTTATTCAAAAACTGCTGAAAGTGAATGCCAGATACGTGGGGTCAGCTATGAAGTGATTGCAGATGCCCAATATCAGAAAATCATTGAAGAGATTGCCAACCCTGAAGTTAATATGGAGGTAGTCAAGCTTGAAAAAGCGCCTAAAATTGCCGTTTACTCTCCCAAGACCAAACAGCCCTGGGACGATGCCGTTACCCTCGTACTGACCTATGCAGAAATCCCCTATGATGTGGTTTATGATGATGAAGTCCTTCAAAACAAGCTCTTCCTTTACGACTGGCTCCATCTTCATCATGAAGATTTTACGGGACAGACAGGTAAATTTTACAGCGGTTATGCTTCACAGGCATGGTATAAGGAAGAAATACGTGAAAACAAAGAAATTGCAGCCCGCTGGGGATATTCTAAAATTTCGCAGTTAAAGCTTGCCGTAGCAAAAAAAATCAAGGATTTTGTTCTGGCTGGCGGCTATTTGTTTGCCATGTGTGCGGCTGCCGACACTTACGACATTGCCCTTGCTGCCGATGGTGTTGATATTTGTACCCCTGAATTTGATGGTGACCCAATCGACCCTAATGCCGACTCCAAGCTAAACTTCAACAATACCCTTGCATTTCAGAACTTTACGCTGGTGAAAAATCCCTATATTTATGAACATTCCTCCATTGATGCCACTGAAGATCATCGAATGATCCCCGAGGAAACAGACTATTTCACGCTTTTCGATTTTTCTGCCAAGTGGGACATCATTCCTACCATGCTTTGCCAGAACCATACCCGTATTATCCATGGCTTTATGGGACAGTCAACTGCTTTCAGAAAAAAATACATCAAACCAGAAGTACTCATCATGGGCGAAAACAACTCACTGAATGAAGCACGTTACATTCATGGTGAACTGGGTAAAGGGATGTGGACTTTTCTGGGAGGCCATGATCCCGAAGATTATCAGCACTTTGTATATGATCCCCCTACCGATCTGAACCTCTATCCCAACTCTCCGGGATACCGCCTTATCCTCAACAATGTTTTATTCCCTGCTGCTGAAAAGAAAAAACAAAAAACCTGATTCCTTTTGCCCATTTATACTTCTTCGTTTGTCGATGAGTATTTCTCTTCTAAAAATCCGACTCAGAATGATAGCAGCCATCAATTCTCATATTTCTATTTTATTATTTAAACTTAATGAAATCAATCACTTAACTTTGCAGATACATTAAAAGACTGATACTGACAAATTTCAAGGAAAATGACAAAAAAACTTCCATATCCAGGCAATGCCCCCATTTCTGAAATTGAAGATTTATATAAAGATTACCTGAATAATCCTGAATCGGTAGAAGATAGCTGGAGATACTTTTTTGAAGGATTTGAACTTGCCAGAACTACCTATCATGAATCTGAACAATCCGATCTGATATTTGCAGATGAATTTAAAGTCATCAACCTCATCAATGCCTATCGCATGAGAGGACATCTTTTTACCCGTACAAATCCTGTCCGTAAAAGAAGACAATATTTCCCGACACTTGACATCACTAATTTCGGACTGAACGAATCAGACCTTGAAAAAAGTTTCAAAGCCGGCAACGAATTGGGAATCGGTCAGACCAGCCTGAAAAACATTGTTCAATACCTTGAAGATACCTATTGCCGTTCGATTGGGGTGGAATACATGTATATCCGTAATCCAAAAAAAGTTGAATGGCTGAAAAATAAAATTGAGCAAAACAGGAACACGCCACACTTTGCTCCGCATGTCAGAAGGCAGATACTTCAAAAACTGGTACAGGCAGTCGGATTTGAACAGTTTTTACATAAAAGATATACCGGCCAGAAAAGATTCAGCCTCGAAGGATGCGAAGCCCTTATCCCTGCGCTTGATTTTGTTATTGAAAAAGGTGCTGAATTGGGGATCAAGGAATTTGTCATTGGAATGCCTCACCGGGGAAGACTAAACGTACTTGCCAACATCTTTAATAAATCTTATCAGCAGATTTTCAGTGAGTTTGAGGGTAAAGGCTATGATGATAATTTTTCGCTTGGTGATGTTAAATATCATCTGGGTTATTCTGCTGAGATGGTTTCGAGGAAAGGGGAAATTATCAAACTTCACTTGTCGCCCAATCCATCACACCTCGAAGCTGTCAATCCGGTGGTGGAAGGTATTACAAGAGCAAAAATCGACCATGAACATCATGATAATTATTCCTCCATTTGTCCGGTACTGATTCACGGAGACGCAGCCATTGCCGGTCAGGGAATTGTTTATGAAGTTGTCCAGATGGAAAAACTGCTGGGATACCGTACAGGAGGAACCATTCATATTGTGGTCAACAACCAGCTTGGATTTACTACCGACTATATAGATGCCAGATCAAGTACTTATTGTACAGATGTGGCAAAAACCACCCTTTCTCCTGTTTTTCATGTCAATGCCGATGATCCTGAAGCTGTTGTCCATGTCATTCAACTGGCTGTGGAATACCGTCAGACCTTTCACAATGATGTGTTTATTGACATTCTTGGTTACAGGCGCTACGGACACAACGAAAGTGATGAGCCACGCTTTACCCAGCCCACCTTGTATAAAATCATTGCCAGACATCCGGATGTCAGGAAAATTTATGCTGATCAGCTTATTTCAGAAGATATTGTTTCTCAGGCAGATGCCGACCGAATGGTAACGACCTTTGAAAATATGCTTCAGGATAATCTTCTGGAAGCAAGAAAAAAAGGATTGTCACACATTGAGGCTATTTTCAGCAGAAACTGGTTTTCCATACTCACTGCCAACGAGGCTGATTTTGAAGACAGCCCTGAAACAGGCGTGCCTGCCGGAATTCTGAAAGACCTCAACAGGAAAATCAATATTCTTCCTGAGGGAATAGCATTTTTTGATAAAATAATCAGGCTGGTCAGACAAAGGTATGAAACCATTGAAAATGAAGGAAATATCGACTGGGCATTGGCAGAACAGCTTGCCTTTGCCAGCCTTCTTTTTGAAAAAACACCAGTCAGGTTATGTGGTCAGGATGTGGAAAGAGGAACATTTTCCCAAAGACATGCGGTTTTAAATATTGAAGACACAAATGAAAAATATATTCCGCTGAATAATCTGGGTGAAGAATACCCAAAATTCCGCATATTCAATTCATTGCTCAGTGAATATGGAGCTTTGGGGTTTGAGTACGGATATGCCATGGTATCTCCGGATTATCTGACTATCTGGGAAGCACAGTTCGGTGATTTCTCAAACGGAGCTCAAATCATTATTGATCAGTATATCAGCAGTGCTGAAGATAAATGGAAGATCATGAATGGCCTTATCATGCTTCTTCCTCATGGGTATGAAGGTCAGGGTCCTGAACACAGCAGTGCCAGAATTGAACGTTTTCTGGTTCTTTGCGGCAACCTCAACATGCAGGTGTGTTACCCCTCCACTCCCGCCAATTATTTCCATTTACTCAGACGACAGATAAAACGGGATTTCCGAAAACCATTGGTCGTTTTTACCCCGAAGAGCCTTCTCAGGCATCCTGCCTGTGTTTCATCCCTCAATGAACTGGCTCAGGGTAAATTTCATGAAGTTTATGATGATTCTTCCGTCAACCCTGAAAATGCTGAAAAAGTAGTGATTTGTTCAGGAAAGATTTATTATGAATTAATGGAGGAACGACTGAAAAGAAATGAAGTAAAAACAGCCATTATTCGGCTGGAACAATACTATCCCCTGCCCAACCATCAGCTTAATCAGCTTAAAAACAAATATTTCAAGGCAAAAAAATGGCTTTGGGTTCAGGAAGAGCCCATCAATATGGGGGCATGGCCATTCCTTAACCGTAAATTAAAAGGGTATTTCGATCATGTGGTTGCACGTTTTGAGAGCGGAAGTCCGGCCGGAGGGCTGAATATCAATCACGTACTACGACAGAATGCCATTATCAACGAAACCTTCAATATTTAACAGTATATCAATCATTTAAAATAAAACAGTTTTATGATTTTTGAATTAAAAGTTCCTTCTCTCGGAGAGTCGGTCAGCAATGCGGTCATCGCTAACTGGCTTGTGGCTGACGGAGATTTTGTCGGTAAAGATCAGGAAGTTGTTGAAATTGATTCAGATAAAGCCACTGTTGCCGTTAGTTCTGAGCAAAGCGGAAAAATCAGCATACTGATTCCTGCCGGTGAAAAGGTGGGAATAGGTGATGTCATTGCTACTGTTGATACTGAACAAACTGGTAATCAAACCAGTAAAGTAAAAAAAGAAGAAACGGAAGAAGAAGCCTCTGTTATTCCTGAAAAACAAAGCCAGTCAACTGACTCAGAAGAGAAAGCACAGCCCCGGCAGGATGTCAGAGTCAGCATCTCTCCGCTGGCTGAAAAATTAATTAGTGAAAATCAGGTAGATATTGAAGAACTTATTCACGACAAGCTTATCAGGATTACGAAAGGTGATGTGGAAAAATTTCTCCAAAAGCCAACAAAACCCAAACAGGAAATTAGCCGTGAAGAAAGCCGTGAAGAAATGACCACGCTTCGTAAGAAGCTTTCAGAAAGGCTTGTTCAGTCCAAAAATCAGACAGCTATGCTGACTACCTTTAATGAAATTGACATGAGCCGTCTGATTGAAATACGGAAGAAAAATAATGAAGAATTTCAGAAGAAATACGGGATCAAACTGGGCTTTATGTCTTTCTTTACCAAGGCAGTAACCCTGGCGCTTGATGAGTTTCCTCAGGTTAATGCAAGTATTGAAAACAGTGAAATCGTCTATCATCACTATAAGGATATTGGAATAGCCGTCAGCACGCCCAAAGGCCTGATGGTTCCTGTCATCCGCAATGCAGAAGCCATGGATTTATTCGAAATAGAACTGAAAATCAATGAACTGGCAACAAAAGCCAGAAACAAAAAACTCAGTCTTGACGAAATGAGCGGAGGTACCTTTACCATCACCAACGGAGGTGTATTCGGTTCATTACTTTCAACACCGATCATCAATCCCCCTCAGGTTGCCATACTGGGCATGCATAAAATACAGGAACGTCCGGTTGGCATTGACGGAAAAATTGAGCTCCGCCCGATGATGTATGTGGCACTTTCTTACGACCACCGTTTGATTGACGGAAAAGAATCGGTCAGTTTTCTGGTAAAGGTTAAAGAGTTGCTGGAAAATCCGGTTAATCTGGCTTTTGGGAATGACCCTCTGAGAAGTTTATTGGGATTGTAACATAACTTGCTTCACCGGTTTACCAGCAGAATTTTCAGAATTCAGGGAATTACACCTTACATCAACAGAAGTATCATAAACACCTAAGCCATTTGTACGTAACAAGCAAAAAGTAAATTGTTCGGGCTGTCCACAATATCAATCTGGTATAATACCATTCATCTTCATAAATTTGCAAAAAAAATCATGAAAATAATTGCCCTGTGCCTGTTCCCCATCATTCTGTTTACGACATTCACCAGTTGCCAGCCTGTAAAAATATTTGAGAAATCCGGAGGTATTCAGCTTACATGTGTACTTCCCGACAACTCTGCTGAAACTTTTAAACTGACCGAAAACATCATCAGGCAGCGATTGTCAGCTATCATTAAAGATAATATCAACATTTATAATTCTTCCGGAAAAATGGTGATTCAGATTCCCGGACTTTATCAGGACGACCTTGAAAGGATTAAATTCCTTTGTTGCTCGCAGGGGAAAATGGACTTTTGGGAAACTTATGACATTAATGAGATTGTCCCCTACTTAAATCAGATAAACGATACACTTTACAAGCTTTTTCTCCATCACCAGCTTGATATAGTGAAAACCGGTCTTCAGCCGGAAGAGATAACTGACTCTGTTGCACGACATCTTTTGTTTCGTCTTTTATACTTACCGGTTATCGAAACAGAAGCCGGAACTGAATTCAGAAAAGGCCATTGTCTGGGTAATGCTTTACTATCTGATACGACAGTGCTTAATTATTTATTTAAAATACCGGAAATCTCCAGATTGCTGCCTTTTGATTTACAACTCTTATGGACATCTTATTCAAAGCAATATCATGAAGAAGAATACATTGAAATGATAGCCACAAAAACAAATTATTCCCACCGTTCATTGATCAATGAAAATTCTGTCATCAATGTCAAAACCTTTGAATTGAAATGGGGAGGCTATAGCATTGAAATGGAATTTAATCCGGAAGCAACTGAAATCTGGAAAAGAATGACAAGCAATAATACCGGAAAAAGCATTGCCATTGCCATTGACGGAAGGGTGAATACTTACCCATGGGTGGTGCAGCAAATCACCAACGGAAGGTCGCAGATTTCAGGAAATTACACCAAAGAACAGGCAGACAACTTTTGCATTCTGCTTAAAAACAAGGCACTCCCGGCAAGTTTAACTGTTGATCAATCAGAAATCATCAAAAGGTAATTATTCCAATTCCGATGAAATCAGTAATTTTGCTTTGAATAATATTTTTTGACAAAACCCGTGAAATGGAAATACAGGGAAAATTAATTAAAATCCTGCCCCTTCAGACAGGAGAAGGTAAAAATGGCACCTGGAAAAAACAGGAATTTATTCTGGAAACGGATACAGCCTACCCGAAAAAAATATGTTTCTCTCTTTGGGGTGACAAACTCAATATGTTACAAGGAGCTGAAGGACAAAGTGTTACTGTTGGTTTCGATCTGGAAAGCCGTGAATACAACGGGCGCTGGTTTACCGAAGCCAAAGCCTGGAAAATTGAGATCCTTTCCGGTTCCAAATCCCCAGACAATGAAAAAGAAGACCTCGACTGGCTCGATTCACAACAGGGTGATACGGAGACAGACCTCCCTTTTTAGTTTTTCCTTTCTGTTTAATAATTATTTTTATAAATCAATCTTTAACTTTACCTTTGCACCTGAATTTTTTACCTTCAAAAGTTTTGTCATTCAATAAATTACTCTTTTCATTGTAACAATTCAACTCAGAATTTTTCAACATGCTATTATTTTTAAATTAACAAAACAACATCATGAATTTTACAGAAATGGGGTTAATCCCCGAACTACTCCAATCTGTTGCAGAAATGGGATTTCAATATCCAACACCCATTCAGGAAAAAATAATTCCCCAGATACTGACCAACCATAACGATCTGGTTGGGCTTGCCCAGACCGGAACCGGTAAAACGGCTGCTTTTGGCTTACCCATCCTACAAAATATTGAGATGTCAGGAGATGATATTCAGGCACTTATCCTGTGTCCGACCCGTGAGCTCTGCCTTCAGATCACCAACGATTTTATGAGTTATGCAAGGCATCTTCCTGCGATTAAAGTATCAGCCGTTTACGGTGGTGCAAGCATAACAGCCCAGATCAGAGAACTCAGGGATAAACCGCAGATCGTTGCGGGAACTCCGGGCCGAATCCTCGATATGATCAAAAGGAAGGCATTAAAAATCAACAACATAAAATATCTTGTCCTCGATGAGGCAGACGAAATGCTGAACATGGGATTCAAAAACGATATGGATGCCATTCTGGAAAATACACCCGCTTCAAAACGAACATTTTTGTTTTCTGCTACCATGCCGGTCGAAATTCGCGACATGGCGCTGCGCTATATGCACAAACCTCTTGAAATCACTGTCGGGAAAAGAAATGCAGGTGCTGAAAATGTTTTTCATTACTATTATGTGGTGAATCCGCACGACAGATATGAAGCACTCAAGCGGATTATTGACTTCAATCCTGAAATCTATGGAATTATTTTCTGCAGAACACGTAATGAAACGAAGGAAATTGCCGATAAACTGATGCTGGAAGGCTACAATGCCGATACTCTCCATGGCGACCTATCACAGGCACAGCGCGATTACGTCATGAACCGTTTCAGGCTAAAACACATACAGTTGCTGGTCGCTACCGATGTTGCTGCCCGCGGACTTGATGTCAGCGACCTGACACATATCATCAATTACAATTTACCAGATGATATGGAAGTGTACACCCACCGTAGCGGAAGAACCGGAAGAGCTGGAAAAGAAGGTATTTCGGTTTCCATTATTTCAAAACGGGAAGCTGATAAAATCAGGCATCTCGAACGCTCCACAGGGAAACACTTTATACAGCAACAGGTGCCGGGTGGCAACGATATCTGCGAAAAACAACTGTTTAGCCTGATTGACAAAGTTGAAAAAATCGAAGTAGATGAATCATTGATACACAAATACTTACCTGTAATCTTCAACAAACTTGCCTGGCTCGACAGGGAACAACTCATCAAGCATTTTGTATCTATTGAGTTTAACCGTTTTCTGAATTACTATAAAAACGCTGCTGATTTGTC
>JAAYUY010000220.1 GCA_012517435.1 Sphingobacteriales bacterium
ACAACCTTCATTCCACACCCCTGAACTTTGTTTTCGGAGGCACCTTCCTCCTGATTATTGATGACTTCTCCCGCACTATCAGTTCCTTTGAAATCCCCATAGGGGTGATTACCATGCTGTTGGGTGCTCCCTTTTTCCTGTTTTTAATGAAGAAAAATAAAATCGGATGGGAGAACTGAAGAATATCATACAGGTTCAGGATTTTTCCTTTGCCTATGAGGAAAGGCTTGTGTTGAAAAACATTAACCTTGAGTTAAAGCCCTCCTGCTTTCATGTGATTCTGGGGCAAAATGGTTCGGGAAAATCCACCCTCCTGCGCTCCATGGCAGGAATGCTGCCTGTTCAGAAGCAGAAAATATTTATTGCCGGCCATGATATAACAGAAATGCCGCTGAAAACCAGGGCTAAGACGTTTGGGCTATTAAGTCAGAAACATAAAGCTGTTTTTCCTTTCAGCGTGGAAGATGTGGTGATGACCGGCAGGGCGGCTTTTGTCAGTTTTGTACCCAAAGAAAAAGACCGATTGATAGTCCATCAAACCCTTGAAAAGACAGGAATTTTACATCTAAAAGACCGCTGTTATACGGAACTTTCTGGTGGAGAGCAGCAGTTGGTCATGATTGCAAGGGTGCTGGCTCAACAGGCTCCTTTACTATTTCTGGATGAACCCACCACCCACCTCGATTTTTACAATCAGGAAAAAGTGCTTAGCCTGATTAAAAATCTTACTCAGGAAGGATTAAGTATTGTCGCTGTTTTGCATGACCCCAGCATGGCCTTTCTTTTTGGCGACCATTTTATTTTCCTGAAAAACGGCAGACTGGTGAATGTTCCGGAAGGTAAAATGCCCTGGGACGCTGATTTCCTCGAAAATATCTATGAAATGAAACTGGAAGCTATTCCACATGCCGAACGGGCATTGATTGTTCCTTCAAATTCAGGCAAATGAACACAAATACCGAAATATTGACAAAAGCTTACGATGCAGGAGTAACAGAAGAATGGAAACGATTGGAAAGTGTTAGCGGAAAGATTGAATTTGAAACGATTAAACATTATCTCAATCTGTATGCAAGCGAAAATTCAGTGGTGTATGACATCGGTTGCGGTCCCGGAAGGTATGCCGAATATTTACTTGAGAAAAATTGCCGGGTGGCTGCCATTGACCTGTCACAAAAATCACTCGATGCATTCAGGTATAGAATTAATGGCCACTACAGCAAAAATTTCATCTTCAGCAGTCGCTGCTGTGCAACAAAACTGGACTGGATAGCCCCTGAGTCGGCTGACATGATCCTGTTGATGGGGCCAATGTATCATCTGATAGATGAAAAAGAAAGAAATATGGCTCTGCGTCATTGCTGGCGGATTTTAAAGGAATATGGATTTCTTTTTACTGTGTTCATGTACACTTTGCATGATGCGCCCTGCTCCTGTTTACCTGATTATCAGCTCACAACAGTATGGTTTCAGGGATATGAAGTAGAGCAGTTTCGCTGTTCACCTCACTATGCAACTGAAATGCTTGAATATCATGGTTTAACAACTAATAAAATCATTGTATTGGATCATTTCGCCCCTTCCCTGTTTTCTGAGAGGCAGGGAAAAAGCAAACCTGATTTCAGTTTCGGGAATAATCCCACAAACTGCGATCAGTTTTTAATCATCAGTCAAAAACCATCATTTAAAACACAATAACTGAATGAACAATACAATTTTAGCGTTATCCGGCTCAGCTGCCCTGGTAGGTTTTGTGCATACCCTCACCGGTCCCGACCATTATCTGCCTTTTATTTTCCTTTCGAAAGCACGCAAATGGTCGCTCTTTAAAACCATCTGGATAACAATTATTTGCGGCATCGGGCATGTGGGAAGTTCTGTTCTTTTAGGTTCTGTTGGCATTGCTGCCGGTATAGCGGTTGATAAACTGACACATACAGAGTCCCTGCGGGGAGGAATTGTTTCATGGTTATTCCTGTTGTTCGGGCTCTTCTATATGCTTTGGGGTATTTATAAAATCAGGAAAAACAAAGCACACAAGCATTTGCATATACATGAAGACGGAAGCATTCATGAACATGAACATCTGCATGAAGACGAACACAGCCATGAACATGGCAAAAAACTCACTTTTTGGGTGCTTTTTCTCATTTTTGTGCTCGGCCCCTGTGAGCCGCTCATCCCTTTTATGATGCAGCCTGCATCGGAAAATAATACAGCGGGAATTATTCAGGTGGCTGCCATTTTTTCATTGGTAACCATTGCTACCATGCTCACCATCGTCTTGCTGACTTTAAAGGGTATTGAATTTTTACCGTTGAAAAAACTTGAAAAATATATGCATGTCATTGCAGGAGCCATCATCCTGATTTGCGGTGGCGGGATGGTGTTTCTGGGCTGGTAAAGATACAATTTTTGCTTTGTTTTTAATCTTTATTTTTCCGGCTCGCAAGAATAAGGAATGACAAGGTAAAATGTAATAAAATTTTAATTCAGCTTAGTCCATCAGACAGCTTATGTTTAATGGCAAGACAACTGAATTTTTCAATACTGATAGCACGCAGCAGTAATTTGAATCCGGAATTAGTAACCCTATCCTAATATTTACGGTATCCATATGGTATTGCATCAGGGAACAAAAATTAGATTTTAAAAGACAACTGAAAGCTCTGAAGTTCAGGTCTGAAAGCTGATTAGCTGAAAATCAATTTACCATGTGAAAAATTTCAGGAAATGACAGGTTTTACCAAAGCACTCTCCCTCCAGGTAAATAATGTTTCTTAATCATCCTGCTATGTAACAGTGAATGCAAAGCGAAGGAATTGATAATGATAATGATGCCATTAAAATAACATTTCAGTGTTATCGTTTAACATATCCTTGTCATATCCGGAATCCGGACTATCTTTGCATAACAAAGATGATGACAGTAATGTTGATGTCCTGATTCTTTTTAATAAAATGTACGGTCAATAAGGGTAAAGACAAAGAATACAATGCAGAGATAAAAAATCTCATCGACAAATTATGAAAAACATCAAAATGACAAGTTATCAAATCAATAATCTTAATCTGATCAGAACATTCTCAGTTGCTTTCAGTATTTTGATAATGATATTGATGATACAAGCCTGCGACCAACCTGAAATTCCCAAACCTGAACCCTCAGATAATCTGTCAATTGACAGTCTGGTAACCACAAAAAGCGATTTGGTAATATGGGAAAAAGCTTATATTACTGCATATACAAGAGGTAAAAACCTTAAATTCAAGTGGACAACAAACCATGGAAGCATGCTTGGCAGGGATTCAAACACAGTAACATACTGGGCTTGTCCTTCCTGCATAGGTATTAATACTGTAAAATGCACTGTAACAAATGAATATGGAACAGTTTCCGACACCATCGCTATAAAAGTCAGGTTGAAATGAAGCAACTACTCTTAATTAGTGCTTTTTTATCGGGTATCAGTATTCATGCATTTTCACAATGTTGTTCTGCCGGAAATCCTGTTGGTGGAGACGCCACAATGGGTTTATTTTCGAAAAATCAATGGATTATAAACATTGGCTATAAGCATAGCGCATCAGACCAATATTTTCATTTAAGCCGAAAAGCAGATATGAATATTGTTGACGAAAGTTTTTTTGATTATAATCAAATATCAGTTAACTATGGTATTAGCAAGCGATTGGCAGTTTTCGCAGAAACGGGCTATTTCTGGGATAAAACTCAAAAATTGACATTTGACAGTTCAGAAATAAAAATACAATCCCACGGACTTGGTGATTTGCAAATTAATTTGCGATATAAAATAATTAAATCGGCAAATCCCCGCCATCAACTGATTTTTTCAGGCGGTATTAAATTACCCGTAGGCTCTTTCAATGAAGAGCAGGATGGCATTGTAGTACCTGTTTCCTTACAACCATCATCAGGTGCTTTAAAATACAATGTTTCTTTTTTCTATTCCAGTAAAAAACCAGATAAAAAATTAGGTTTAAGTTGTTTTACACTTTTTGAAGCAAGCAGATGGATTGAAAAAGATTTTCTTATTCACCATTATGGTCCATATTTACAATTAACTCCGGGGTTTAATTATTCATTAAAAAAGATTCTGATTTCTGCTTATATCAAATATGAATTAAGAGGTAAAGACCAGCGGGAAAACAATTCAATTATTGAATCAAGCGGAAGCCAAATTTTATTATTTAATCCATCAATAAGATATTCAATATCAGGAGATTGGAGTTTTTCACTAAGTACTGACCTGCCAATATTCAAGTATGTTTATGGCTATCAGCTTACAAACAAATATGCAATTCAATTTGGTATCAGAAAAGAAATTAACCGGGCTTATCGTGTAAAAGTTAAAGATTGATTTATGAATCAGGAAAAACTAATATATCTTTCAGGAAATGAAGCGATTACATATCAAAATGGAGATGCAATTTCATTAGATGTCAGACCTGAATTTGAAACAACTATGCATGTATTTGACTTAGGTAAAATCAATTATATTCCTCATACCGAAACAGCACACAGATTTCACGAATTACCTGCAGATAAAACATTGATTATAGCCGATGCAGTAGGATTAAGAAGTAAAGAAGTATGCTTTTTTTAACAGAAAAGGGATTTAAAAATATAATATTGCTTGCAGGTGGAATTGTTGACCGGGAAAGTTCTGGGTTACCCGTAATAAAAATCCTTCAAAACAATTACATGGTCAGTGTCCTTGTATGATGAAATCAAAAGATTAAAAATGACAACTGAATATTATATAAAATTTATCAATGGCATTTTATGGAAAGTTCCAAAAACCTCAACTGTATGGAGCCGAAAAGACATCTGGAGCACTATTAAGGTCAGATGGTCAATAGGCAGGATGAACTACAGGATAAAACCTGGCTTATATGCAGTTGGAAATCCGGATTCAAATTCTGAAATATTTGTTACTGCTAACTTTAAATTAAGCTTTGACCATTTACGCAGGGCATTGCATGAAATGGATGCCTGGATTTTAGTTCTGGACACTAAGGGGATTAATGTGTGGTGTGCAGCAGGAAAAGGTACTTTTGGAACCAGAGAACTTACTTACAGAATCAAAGCTCATGAGCTGGATAAACTGGTAAACAACAAACGAGTTATTGTTCCGCAACTCGGAGCAACTGGTGTTTCGGCTCACGAAGTAAAAAATAGCACTGGTTTCAGTGTTATTTACGGGCCTGTCAGGGCTGAAGATATCAAAGAATTTGTATCTGCCGGATTAAAAGCCACTCCTGAAATGCGAAAAGTTACTTTTCCCTTAATAGAGAGGATAAAACTAATACCTGTTGAACTTGCTTATGGGAAGTACTATTTGCTTGTTGTGCCAGCGATTTTCTTTATTCTTTCAGGATTAAATAAAAATGGTTTTTCTATTGATTTAGCATGGTCTGCCGGAGGGAAAGCAGTTATTGATTTGCTTTCTGCTTACCTTGCCGGTTGTGTTATTACTCCAATCCTGCTGCCATGGATCCCTTTCAGAAGATTTTCATTAAAAGGTCTTTCAATTAGCTGGATAATGGCAATTCCACTTCTGTACTTTAACTTTTTAGGAAACACTATTTTTGAGAATATTTCATGGTTTTTAATGATGGGCGCATTATCATCATTTCTTGCCATGAATTTTACCGGTTCAACTACATTCACTTCATTGTCAGGCGTTCGGAAGGAAATGAAAATAGCTTTACCTTTGCAGATTGGAGCAACAGTCCTTGGAATTATTGGTTGGATTATCAGTAGATTTATTTAACTTATGAAAGGTTTTATTTACCTGAAAAATGTTGTATCCCTTGAACTTGACAGGGAAAAATGCTCTGGCTGCATGATGTGTATTATCGTTTGCCCTCATGAGGTTTTTGAAATGAAAAACAAAAAAGCTATAATTATCAATAAAGATTTCTGCATGGAATGCGGAGCCTGTCAGAAAAACTGTCCCGACAATGCAATTAGTGTCAGGTCGGGGGTCGGTTGTGCTGCAGGAATTATCAATGGGATTTTACGAAATTCAGAACCAAGTTGTGATTGTGGCTCAAATAAGATTAATTGTTGCTAATGCTAAAATCAAATTTTATGAATGTTTTCAACCCGATTCTTACCGATTATATTAAGCGTTTATTATCTGATAATGAGTTAGATAGAAAAAGAATGGAACTACTTGATAAATTATCAGATTATATCAAGGAAAAAATCCTGCAGGAAGAAGAAGTAAACCTGATATTTATCTGTACCCATAATTCACGAAGAAGTCATTTGGCACATGTATGGGCATTGGTGGCTTCAAAATGGTATCAATTGAAGAACATCAACTTTTTTTCAGGAGGGACAGAAGAATCAGCCTTTAATCCCCGTGCCGTTGCTGCCCTGATCCGTGCCGGTTTTAAAATAGAAAATATGAATTCCATCGCAGATCATAATCCCCACTACAAACTGAAGTTTTCGGAAAAAGAACCGGGAATCATCCTGTTTTCAAAATTATATAATCACAAAGCTAATCCAAAAGAAAACTTTGCCGCGATCATGGTTTGCTCCCATGCCGATGAAAACTGCCCTTTTATTCCGGGTGCGGAAAAACGCTTTTCAATTCCTTATAATGATCCGAAAGACTTTGATAACACTGAGCTTGAATCAGAAAAATATGATGAAAGATGTTTTGAAATAGCAAAGGAGATGTTTTATGTATTTAAAAAGATTAAACTCAATTAAATCATCTATAGCAGGGGATTTAAATCCCCTGCTAAGAAAAATTAAAAAATTATTAAAAGGTGGATTAAAACCCAACAATAAAAGTATAAATCATTGAAATTGAACAATTTAATATCGAAATCATCCATAGCAGGGGATTTAAATCCCCTGCTAAGAAAAATAAAAAAATTATCAAAAGGTGGATTAAGACCCAACAATAAAATATAAATCATTGAAATTGAACAATTTTATATCGAGATCATCCATAGCAGGGGATTTAAATCCCCTGCTAAAAAGATTTTTCCCATTTCTTAACTTTTAAATTAAAAAATTATGCCCGCTCAAAAAAGACTTAAATTTTTAGACCGTTACTTGACGCTCTGGATTTTTCTGGCCATGGCCATTGGCGTGTTGTCAGGTTATTTTTTTCCTGCCATAGCAGATTTCTGGGAATCTTTGAAATCATCACCGGATAGCACCACAAACATTCCAATTGCTATCGGACTGATTGTCATGATGTATCCTCCCCTTGCCAAGGTCAGGTACGAAGAACTGGGTGA
Organism: Sphingobacteriales bacterium; assembly: GCA_012517435.1. Taxonomy (NCBI): domain Bacteria; kingdom Pseudomonadati; phylum Bacteroidota; class Sphingobacteriia; order Sphingobacteriales; species Sphingobacteriales bacterium. Next base: position 7,291 of record JAAYUY010000220.1, read on the forward strand.
TGTTTTCAGAAATTGGAAAGTTCTTAGCCTTTCGTTGATTCAAAACTGGATTATCGGGCCTGTTTTGATGTTTTTCCTTGCCATTTTATTCTTCAGGCTTTTCCCCGGTAAAGACAACGCTAACCTGCCCTATATGTATGGAATCATCATGATTGGTTTAGCCCGTTGTATTGCCATGGTGATAGTCTGGAACGACCTTGCCAAAGGCGATACCCAATATGCTGCCGGCCTGGTGGCTTTTAATAGTATTTTTCAGGTGCTTTTCTTTTCAGTTTATGCTTACTTTTTTATTGCTATACTTCCCGGCTGGTTTGGAATACCAACCAATGATGCTGTTGAAAATATTACCATCGGGCAAATTGCAGAAAGTGTATTTATTTACCTTGGAATTCCATTTATCGCAGGATTTCTGACCCGATTTATTCTGATCAGAGTAAAAAACAAGGAATGGTATCATTCCAAATTTGTTCCTAAAATTAGTCCGCTGACATTGATAGCCTTGCTATTCACCATTATTGTCATGTTTTCATTAAAAGGTGAATACATCATCAAAATTCCTTTGGACGTGGTAATGGTTGCCATTCCATTGCTGATTTATTTTCTTGTTATGTTTTTTGCAAGTTTTTACATGAGTTACAGGGTAGGTGCAAATTACGGACAAACGGTAACCCTTTC
>JAAYUY010000221.1 GCA_012517435.1 Sphingobacteriales bacterium
CCAAAGAAAATCTTCTTCAATTTATCACTTTTGATGTAAAAACTTTTGTTTTTAATAAATTGCACCACAAATAAAAGACTGAATTATGAAAAAAATGATTGTTTTTGGAGCGATGCTCTTCTTATCGTTTTGTGTGTATTCACAAAACCTGGTAACCACCACTCCACAGTTCAGAAATGTAGTTCTGGAAGAATTTACCGGAATACATTGCGGTTACTGTCCGGATGGCCATGCGAGGGCTGAGGCATTGTCGTCAGCCAATCCCGGCCGGGTGGTGTTGATAAATGTCCATGCAGGAAATTTTGCTGTTCCTGCTGCCGGTGAGCCTGATTTCAGAACCGTTTTTGGTGATTCATTGGTGGCAAATGCAAAGGTTACCGGTTATCCACAGGGTTCTGTCAACAGGCACCTCTTCCCTGAAATTGACCCACAGAAAATGGCACTGGGACGCACTTCCTGGGCAAGTGCTGCTGCTAAAATATTTCCGTTAATGTCTCCTGTCAATATAGGATTTAAATCAACTTTTGATACGTCAACCAGAATACTGACAGTCGAAGTGCAGTTATTCTATGTTGAAAGCAGTCCTTTATCTGAAAACTATCTGAATGTAGTATTACTTGAAAACCATGTTATTGGCTATCAGACCGATTATGCCAACGGCAACCATACTGACTATGACCACAAACACATCCTCCGGCACATGATTACCGGATTGTGGGGGGATGTAATAAATACAACATCAAAAGGCACTTTGGTAACAAAATCTTATCAATACATTGTTCCTGCCGGTTATAATATTGATAACTGCGATGTGGCTGTTTTTGTGACAGAAAATAAAAATGAGATTTATACAGGTGTTCAGGCCGAAGCCAATGGTGGCAGTCATGACGGCAAAACAGCTTTATATATCGGTGATGTCATCAATACAGGGAAAAAAATCGACAAAGGAATCAAAGGAAATTCCTATCAGTTTGATATGGAGTTACTCAGCAAGCTGTCGGGGGATATGGATTTTAAAATTACCATGACTCATAATGCCCCTGCCGGCTGGAATGTTAGCTTTCAGGTAGATGGAAACTGGTATTCCGACTCTGTAATCACAAGTTTGACAGGAGATGTGGCAAAAGCTGTTAAAATAAAAATTGAACCGGCTGATACACCTGCTGTGGTAAAAGTCAGGCTGAAAATGGAATCCATCACATATCCCGGGGTGGTTCGTGAACAGACAGTCTATTTTATGGCAGGTGTTACTGATCTGGTTATTTCAAATGCAGCGCCCTGGGGAGATGGCGGAAGCACATCTGCCTCAGACTTTAAAGACAATTTTCTTGACGGGCTGAAATATGCAGGCAACAGCGGTTATGCCTCTTCAAATACTGATTTTCTTTTACTTACAGAAAATACCAACGTGTTGTCAAGCGTTAAAAATATTTATTACAATGTTGGCTGGTCGTTCCCGGCATTTACCGACAATCTGGTCAATATCTTTGATGCGTTTATCAATAATGGCGGCAATCTGATGGTTTCTGGACAGGATGTGGGCTGGGATACCTGGGATGCCAACGGAAATGGTACGCAAATCACCAAAGATTTTTATACAAATTATCTTAAGGCAAATTATATTTCAGATGGCGATCAGTCAAATAATCAGCTGAATGCCAATACATCGGATGCTGTTTTCGGACAAACAGGCAGTTCGCAGATTGTCAATGTCTATGGCTCCAATCCTGATAACGGGCAGCCCTATATGTATCCGGAAGTCATCAGCGCCCTGAGTGACGGACAGGCAATTTTTTACTACAACAATACCCCTTCAAAAGTGGCAGCAGTCAGAAGCCGCGTAACCGGTTTCAAAACGGTTTATCTTGGTGTAAGTCTTGAAATGATATCGTCCAAAACCATGCGTAATGAAATCATGAAACTGACACACGACTGGTTTTACGGATTGCTGAGTGATATTGAATTTGATGAAAAGTTCAGCAGCTTATCTGATGTATATCCCAATCCGGCTGCCGATAAAATCCGTCTGAAATTGCAGGCATTCGAATCTTCAGACATACTGATTGTTTCAATGGATGGCAGAACTATCAAAAAACTCAGAAATATCAATCATAATCAGGAAATTGATGTCAGCGATCTGCCGGACGGACAATATCTGGTTAAAGTCATTTCCGAAAAAGAGTGTCAGGCTATTCCGTTGATGATTTTCCGGTAAAGGGAAATCATCTGTGATGAATAAAAATCAACTTTTAACTTTAAATCAGCACACATTTGTGGCATAATATTTTCGGCCTTTGGGCAACTTTAAAAATCTAAATCTAAAATTAACAAAAATGAACGTTTCAGAAAATAATGTAGTTTCAATCATTTATAATCTTAAGACAGAAGGTAGCCATGAAGTTATAGAAGCCGTTAAATCTGACAATCCACTGACTTTCATCCCCGGACAAGGGAACCTGCTGAAGAGTTTTGAAAAGGAACTGATGGGATTAAAAACAGGAGATCATTTCAACTTTGTACTTAAATATGAAGATGCTTACGGCCCTTATCAGGAAGATGCTGTACTCGATTTACCGCTGAGCATTTTTGAACAGGAACTGGAAAGTAATCCTGACCTGCTCATGCCCGGAAATGTCATTCCCATGAGAGACCAGTCGGGCAACCGTTTTAACGGCAAAGTGATAGGAGTTACCAATGAAAATGTAAAAATGGATTTTAATCATCCGATGGCCGGGAAAAATCTCTGTTTTGAAGGGGAAGTGATTGAGATCAGGGAAGCTACTGAAGACGAGCGTTTGTATGGATTAGACAGGGGCTGTGGATGTTCCGGAGGATGTGGCAGCGACAGTTGTTCTTCTGAAGGTTGTGATAGCGAAGACTGCGGAAACGGCAGCTGCGGGTGTGGCTGCTGACAATGCGCTGTTGTCAGGCAGGAAAATATTTCAGCAACATTTTATTGAGTGATTCTATCCGGATAGGTTTCGAAATATAGTCGGTGCATCCTGATTGGAAGGCTCTTTCTCTGTCGTGGCTCATGGCATAAGCTGTCTGAGCAATGATGACAACACCTTGATTAAATTCCCTTATTTTTCTGGTGGCGATAAAGCCATCGATGCCCGGCATTTTAATATCCATAAGCACCAAATCTATATCAGGCTGATTCTTCATCATTTCTATTGCTGAGTAGCCATCGGTAGCCCAGATAACTTTTGCGCCATATCGTGAAATAACCGATTCAAGATAATAATAGTTGTTTATCTCATCTTCAGCTATCAAAATTTTCCTGTTCGTCAGATTGGGTTTCTGATGCTCGATCATCTCAACTTTTTTTGCTGAATGATCGGCTTTCAGTTTTCCTGAAAAGGGAATGGTAAAATAAAAGGTAGAGCCTGAATTGACCGCTGAGTCTAATCGTAAGCTTCCTCCAAGTATGGTAACGAGTGACTTGACAATGGCCAGTCCAAGACCTGTTCCGCCATAATCAATGGCCTGCGAATCCGTTGCTTGTCTGAATCTTTCAAAGATTATTTCATGTTTGTCCGGTGGAATACCAATACCGGTATCTCTGACATAAAATTCAATAAAACCGGGTAAAATTTCATAGCCGATTTCAATATAACCATCCTGTGTGAATTTTAAGGCATTGCTTAACAGGTTTTCAAAAATCTGACTTAGCCTCACCTTATCGCTTTCGATATATACATTATCATCAAGGCTTTGCAGTGAATTACGGATAGAAATATGGTCTTTCCCCTTCAGCTTCTTTATTTTAACGTATTCTCCGGTTATTTCTCTTAAAAATTTATTGACAAAAATTTTGTCGATGACAATGCGGATGTCTCCGGCTTCTATTCTCGAAATATCGATGATGTCAGAAATAATCTGAAGCAGATCGTTTCCTCGCTTAAGAATAATATCAATGTAGGTACATCTTTCTTCATACGTCAGCGTTTCATCTCTTAGCAGGCTCGAAAATCCCATTATGGCATTCATGGGTGTTCTTATTTCGTGTGACATATTGGCCAGAAAGGCCGATTTAATCCGGTCACTTTCCTCTGCTTTCCTTTTTGCTTTTTCAAGCTCTTCTTCAAGGAGTTTTCTCTGGCTGAAATTGGTAGCTATAAACTGTGATATACAAGTATCTGCATGAGTATCTATGCAAAGGTTACCGCTGAGTAAGATGTTAATTATCTCTCCGTCTTTGTGTACCAAATTAAGTTCAAAATTGTCAATTTTCCTGTTTTTTTCAAGTTCCTGACGGATAAAATCAAGGCGAACATGTTCGTTTTCAGGGATTAAATCAAAAATACTTTTCTGCAATAATTCCTCATAATGATATCCTGTCATTTCGAGAAAAGCAGGATTGGCTTCTTCAAAATAAAAATTATTGTTGAGGCTGAAAAAAGGACTCGGTGCATTGGTAAACAGGCTTCTGTAATATTTTTCCCTTTCTTCAAGGGAAGCCTGCATTTGCATGAGTTCTGTAATATCACGCAAAATTCCTCTCATGACAGGAAATTCACGGGATTTTGTATCAATGGTCACGTGTATGCCTACCTCCACTTCTTTACCACTTTTCGAAAGAAGTGTAATATGGTAATTATGAACACTTTGTGTTTCCGAAAGCAAGTTAATCATCTCATTTCGCTGTGCAATATCTTTGTACTGCATACTGACATTATTCCCAATGAGTTCTTCTCGTGTATATCCGAGTAAATGATAGACAGAAGGACTGATTTCCAGAATTTTTCCTTCAAAAGTACTTTCATAATAAACGTCCAGCAGGTTTTCGAAAATGTTGCGGTAGCGCTCTTCAGCTTTTTCAAGAGAATTTTTGTATTGCTCCTGAAGTGAAATATCCATGATAATTCCTTCGAGGAAAATCAGTTCATCCTTTTCGTTCCAGACGCCATATCCTTGCTCGCCTACCCATTTGATTTCATGGTTTTTGGTGAGAATTCTGTATTTCAGCGTGTATTTCTCTCTTTTCTTCAGAGCTTCCTGAACATCCTCCCAGACTTTTATCCGGTCTTCTTCAAAAATCAGGTCGGAAAAAGCGATTCTTTTGTTATCGATAAGCTCTTCAGGGGTGAACCCTGTCAGTTCAACCGAGCGGTTGCTGATAAATTTCATTGTCCAGAATGGGTCGTTCTGGCAACGGTAAATCATTCCCGGAAGGTTGTTGATTAATTCCAGATAATTTTCAGAATTATTTGAAATATTATTGCTTTTTAGCAGCATGGTGGATATTTAACTAAAAAAATCAACATTTTTTAATGCTGCAAGATAAATTCGATAAGGTATAAATACAAATTAATTTTTCACCATAGATCACCTGTAGATTATAATGGTGGGGTCGTAATCTCTCATAAAAAACAGGTTTTTTTCGAAAAAATCCTTAAAAGTGAGTTGTCCTCCGGGGTTTTCAGGGCTGTTAAAAATTTCCTTTCCTGCCACTTCTGCCAGATCCTCAAACTTTACCCAGAAAATTATCTGTTCGTTTAACTTTACATTTGCCACCCAATTATCTATCAGGGGTGCTATCGCCACTATTTTAATGGGAGGCTCTTCAGGTTTTGTGTTGATATCATATATCACCAGATAACGTGAGATTTTTTCAGGGTTAAACGGAACAAAAACGGTAGTGTCATAAAACACATCAGGATTGGTTGGATCGGGATAAATCTGAAATGTTTCTTCTCCTGAACCTATTTTAATAATCTCTTCCGGAGATATTACTTTTTTAAAGGCAGTATCTCTGTAGGCTTTTATCAGACTTCCTTTTCTTCCGGTGGTTACTGCTTCATAAATAATGGTGTAAAAGGGGTTTTTCTTTGAAGCCATGGTCAGATTAGCCTTATCATGATCGTCAATGATACCTGATTTTCTTTGAGCAAATAATTGATTTTCATTTAATAAGAATAGAAAAAGCAATACAAGCAACCATCTTCCTGATTTCATAAGACAATTATTTTTTGATTAAGCATTCAATAATCTCACCAATGTATTGTGTATGGTAGTCTTTCAGGGGATAATGTGAATTTATCCGTTCATCATGGAAATTTTCAGGGGATATTGTGCCTGAATATATTTTACGGCATTTAACAACAAGCCTTGCTTCCCAGAACCAGATAAAACCTTCAGCATCATATTCAGGTGTCAGTCCTGTTTCCCTGACCTTGTCTTTGTGGCGGCCACTGAATTTTCCACAGTAATTGAGAATATGTCGCTGATTTTCAGTGAAAAAGCATAAAGTGAAAAGGGGATATTTTTCCGTAAATTCAAATGTGTATCTTGTCGGTCTGACATAAATGAGAGCAGTTGGTTTGTTCCATAAAATTCCGAAATGTTCCCAGCCTCCTGTCATGGTATTAAAATGTTCTTTTGTCCCGGCAGTTATCAGAAACCAGTCATCCCCGATCAGTTTAAACGGATTGTCTGTCAGCTTTTCAGGCTTTATTTTTTCAAAATCTTTCATCTAATTGATTAAAACACATTTTTTTTACCAGTACAACAAATAATTCTCTGCCGGCTCTGGGTTTGATGGAGCAGTTGCAGGGAGAGAAATGCCGAAAGTTAAAGCAGTTCCTGAACAGATTGATATATTCTTCAGCAGTTCCGCCAAAGGGTGGTTCTCCTTTCCCGAATTGATGGTTAAAAAACAGGCCGACCAGTTTTCCATCCTCATTCAGCAGGTCATAAGCTTTTCTGACGTAGTCTTTTCGTAGATCAGGATGGAGTGAACAGAAAAAAGTATGCTCAATGATGAGATCATATTTTCCTGAGTGTTGAAAAAAATCTTCCTGAATTATTTGATTTTCAGGAAAATGAGGAAATTTTTCCCTGAAAAAACTTACCGCTTTTTCAGCATAGTCGAGGAAAAAAATATTTGTAAATCCTTTATCAAACAAATAGGCAGCCTCGTAGCCA
>JAAYUY010000222.1 GCA_012517435.1 Sphingobacteriales bacterium
ATTATTTGATTTTTCCCAAATACAGAATTGTCATATTTTAGCCCCTTTGAAAATACTTCGATTACAATGTAAATCATTAAAAATTTAAGAAAGTGTACAAAATAGAATCCCGAATCGACACCCAATCAAAGGAGTTTCTGCAAAACAAGGAAGAATTTTTAAAACTCCTTCATGTTTACAGGGAAAGGATGAAAAAAGTTATCCTTCCGGATTTAACTAATGATCTGATTAAAAAACATAAAAGCAGAGGAAAATTATTAGCCAGGGAAAGAATTTACAAACTGATTGATCCCAATACCCCTTTTCTGGAGCTTTCACCCCTTGCTGCTTATGATCAATACCATAATGAATTTCCGTCTGCCGGAATCATAACAGGTATCGGACTGATACATGGCCGTGAAACGGTTTTGATTGCCAATGATGCCACCGTAAAAGGCGGAACCTATATGAAATGGACTATTAAAAAACACCTCAGGGCACAGGAAATTGCCATGGAAAACCGTTTACCCTGCGTTTATCTTGTTGATTCAGGGGGTGCATTTCTGCCGGAACAGGATACTGTTTTCCCCGACAAAGAGCATTTCGGAAGGTTTTTCTACAACCAGGCACGTATGTCGGCCATGGGTATTCCTCAGGTGGCTATTGTGATGGGCAGTTGTACAGCCGGAGGCGCTTATGTGCCGGCTATGAGTGATGAAACCATTATCGTCAAAAATCAGGGAACTATTTTCCTTGGAGGACCTCCTCTGGTGAAAGCTGCCACTGGCGAAGTAGTTACCCCTGAGGAACTGGGCGGAGCGGATGTGCACACCAGCATTTCGGGTGTTGCCGACCATTTCGCTGAAAATGATACCCATGCCATTCAGATTTGCCGGAATATTTTTGAAAATCTTGATTACAGACCTAAACAAATCCTTGATATTGCCAAAATCAGGGAACCTGCCTACGACCCTGAAGAATTGTATGGCCTCGCTCCTATCGATTTCAGAAAAATGATTGATCCCCGTGAAATAATTGCCCGCATCGTGGATGGCAGTGAATTTCATGAGTTTAAGGAAAGATATGCCAAAACCATCGTTACCGGCTTTGCCAATATTATGGGCTTTCCTGTGGGTATTCTGGCCAATTATGGTGTTCTTTTCTCAGAAAGTGCCATAAAAGCTACACATTTTATCAATCTGTGCTGTGAACGAAAAATTCCGCTAATTTTTCTTCAGAATATCACCGGATTCATTGTCGGTAAAGAATTTGAACGTCACGGCATAGCTAAAGATGGAGCAAAAATGGTTCATGCTGTAGCCAACGCCAATGTCCCCAAGTTTACTGTAATTTTTGGCGGTTCATTTGGTGCCGGGAACTATGGAATGTCGGGACGTGCTTTCGGACCCCGCCTGCTCTTTATGTGGCCTAATGCTAAAATTTCTGTCATGGGTGGTATGCAGGCAGCTAATGTGTTGATTACCGTCAAGCAAGACCAGTACAGATCGAAAGGTATGGAAATGCCACAGGAAGAAATTGATAAGATGTATGCTGAAATAACCGGCAAATACGACTATGAAGGTTCGGCCTATTACAGTACTTCCCGTTTGTGGGATGATGGCATCATCGACCCGGTTGACACCAGAAAAGTACTGGCAATGGGTATTTCCATGTCGCTGAATAAGATTTGGGATGAGCCGAAGTTTGGGGTCTTTAGAATGTAATAATTGCGGATTGCAAATTGTTGATTTCGAATTGAGAAATAATAAATGATGATAACACCTGAATTATTGAAAGCAAGGACAAAGAAATTTGCAATTGAAGTGATTTTATCCGTTGAAGATTTGCCATACAAAACATCAACAAACATAATAACCAAACAACTAATAAGGGCAGTAACTTCAGTTGGTGCAATTTACAGATCAGCATGCAGGCAAGATCAAAAGCTGACTTTATTTCTAAAATTGCAATCGTTGAAGAAGAAGCTGAAGAACTTACTGCTATCTTTACCGCCAGTGGCAAAACCTCCAAATCAACTAAATATTAAATAATGAAATCACTCATTATCTCAATCCGAAATTTTGTTCGCTATCCCGCAGGGATGTGTATATCCGCAATCCGAAATCAAAACAATCCGAAATTTTGTTCAATCCGCAATCCGAAATTAATTAATTATGGAATACAAAAACATAGAATTTGAACTTACAGGAAAAGTTGGAACAGTCTGGTTAAACAGACCGGATGTTCACAATGCCCTGAATGCTGAAATGATTGCAGAAATCATTGATTTTTTTACAAAAGTAAATGGAATGCCTGAAGTAAGGGTGGTTGTACTCAGAGGCAGGGGAAAATCTTTTTGTGCCGGTGCTGACCTCAATTACATGAAAGGCATTGCTGCTTTTGGTTTTGATGAAAATTATCAGGACAGTCTGAAATTAGCGAAATGCTTTAACGCCATTTATACCTGTTCAAAACCCACTATTGCCGTAGTTCATGGTGCTGCCATGGGCGGAGCCAACGGATTACTGGCTGCCTGTGATGTGGTTTTCTGTGATGAAACCACCAAATTTGCCTTCAGTGAAGTAAAGCTGGGAATTGCCCCTGCCACTATTTCCCTGTATGTCTTTAAAAGAATAGGTGAAAGAGGTGCAAGAGACCTGATGGTTAGTGGCAGACGGTTTGATGGCATTGAAGCTGAAAGATATGGTCTGGTTAATAAAGCATTACCTGCAGAAGAACTTGAAAACCAATTAAATGCCTACATTTCCGGTTTGATGAGCAGTGGCCCCGAAGCCATGAGAGCCTGCAAACAATTGATTTACAATATTTCTAACAAGATGCAGTTTGAAGATGCCATTGACTACACCGCCCGATTAATTGCTGAACTTCGTGCCTCCAAAGAAGGACAGGAAGGAATGGCAAGTTTTCTGGAAAAAAGAAAAGCGAATTGGAATGAATAAGAATCTTGTCAATTCGTTTTAGTTATATCCATTTTTCTGAAAATGAAAGATTTGCTTAGGTTCATTATCGGATAGAAACGAGAATAAATCAGGGAATTTGCTAAAGAAATTTTTAGCGATAGAATATATATTTTGCCAAATCTAAAGTTGAACTTTAAATTTGTCTTAAAATTTTTATGTTAATATTTGACAGAGAGATTGAAAAAACAATTGATAAGATAAGGGGGACTTTTCCTTCAATTACAATTACAGGTCCCAGACAATCAGGAAAAACCACTCTGGTAAAAAAACTTTTTCCTGATTTACCTTATTTTTCATTTGAAAATCCCGATATAAGAAGAATTGTCAAAGAAGATCCCAGATCATTTCTGAGTCAGATAAAAACCGGAGCAATATTGGATGAAATTCAAAATGTACCGGAACTTTTATCATATTTACAGGAAATTATTGATCAAAACAATGAAAAGCTTACTTATATCATAACAGGAAGTAATCAGTTTTCGTTAATTTCTGATATTACTCAAACTTTGGCAGGCAGAACTGCAATGTTAAAACTTTTACCGTTAAGCTTGAGCGAACTTGAAAAGTATAATCTTCACTATGATTTGAACGAAATACTGTTTCGTGGTTTTTATCCTGCAATACACTCAAAAGGTTTTGATGTTTACATTACTTACAGTAGCTATTATGAAACATATATAGAAAGAGACGTAAGAAGAATCATTAATCTGAAGGATATTGATAAATTTCAACGTTTTATACGTTTATGTGCAGGAAGGATTGGAGAATTGCTCAATATGTCAAATCTGGCAAATGAAACAGGTGTGTCTGTTCCAACTATTAACCATTGGATATCTGTTCTTCAGGCATCCTATGTTATTTTCCTTCTCCGGCCATTTTATGAAAATATAAACAAAAGATTGGTGAAAACACCTAAACTATATTTTTATGATACCGGATTAGCTTCTTACTTACTGGGTATCGAAAATAGTTTAATGATGAGCAGAGAACCACGTAGAGCCGCTTTGTTTGAAAATTTGATTGTCAGTGAATGTCTTAAATCAAGGTATAATGAGGGAAAAGATTCAAATTTGTTCTTTTTCAGAGATAAAACCGGTAATGAAGTTGATTTAATCATCAGGCTTGGTTCTTCATTAAAACTAATTGAGATAAAAAGTTCAATGACATTTCATTCTGATTTTTTAAAGCCGCTTAAATACGCAAGTAATTTGTTTTCCAATAAAGAAATCAGCCAATATTTAATTTACTCCGGAGATATTGAACAGGAAGTGCATCAGGTACAGGTTATAAATTATAATAATATCGGGCGTAAGGTATTATAAACAATAGAAAAAATTTTATTTCTGCTACCGTATCAACGTCTATGTTAAAAGAGTCCGATTTTTAATTCTTTTTGAAATAACAGCCTTTACTACCATATATTTTTATCTTGTTTTTATCGGATTAAACCAATATTAAATACAGACTATATCCAGAAGATACTTTTGAAAATCTGTTTTATTCTTTTTATGATTCTTTAAGTTGATGTTTAATTTATACCTTTGCAATTTATAAATCTTAATAAGAATTTCAACAAATAAGCAATTCAGCAATGGCCAAAAAAGAAATAAAATTCAGTCTTATCTACCGCGATATGTGGCAATCGTCAGGGAAATATGTTCCCCGTGTGGATCAGCTTGTTAAAATAGCTCCGGTAATTATTGAAATGGGATGTTTCGACAGGATTGAGACCAATGGTGGCGCTTTCGAACAGGTAAATCTGCTGTTTGGGGAAAACCCGAACATAGCTGTCAGGGAATGGACAAAGCCATTTAACGAGGCAGGAATAAAAACCCACATGCTGGAGAGGGCTCTGAATGCCATTCGCATGTATCCGGTACCCGCTGATGTCAGGAGACTGATGTATAAAGTGAAAAAGGCTCAAGGAACCAATATTGCCCGCTCTTTTTGCGGGTTAAATGACCATAGGAATCTTGAATTGTCAATAAAATTTGCCAAAGAGGCAGGTATGATTTCGCAGACAGCCCTGTGTATTACTTCTTCTCCTGTTCACACTGTTGAATATTACATGGAAATTGTTGATAAAGCCGTTGAATACGGCACAGATGAAATTTGCCTCAAAGACATGGCAGGAATAGGCAGACCGGCAACTTTAGGAAAGCTGACCAAAGCCATCAAAGACAAATACCCTCATCTGATCATTCAGTATCATGGTCATTCAGGACCTGGTTTTTCGGTGGCCTCCATGCTGGAAGTAGCACGCAATGGTGCTGATATTCTGGATGTTGCCATGGAGCCTCTTTCCTGGGGTATGGTGCATCCCGATCTGATAACCATTCACGAAATGCTAAAAGATGATGGTTTTGCCGTTCCCGATATTAATATGAAGGCATACATGGAAGCCAGAACATTAACACAGGAATTTATTGATGACTTTTTAGGGTTATTCATTGATCCCAGAAACAAGCAAATGACCTCTTTACTCGTACAATCCGGTCTTCCGGGGGGTATGATGGGCAGCTTAATGGCTGACCTGAAAGGGGTTCATCAGGCCATCAATATGAATTTGAAAAACAGAGGCCAAAATGAGCTGAACGTGGACGAACTGATGGTTCAGATGTTTGAAGAAACAGCCTATATCTGGCCTATGCTTGGCTATCCGCCTCTGGTTACTCCATTTAGTCAGTATGTTAAAAATACTGCCTTAATAAATATTCTGCAGATGTCAAAAGGAGAAAAACGTTTCTCACAGATTGACAAAAATACCTGGGATATGATTCTGGGGAAAGCCGGAAAACTTCCAGGGCCCTTGGCTCCTGAAATAATTGATTTAGCAAAGGAAAAAGGACTTGAATTTTATGAAGGCAATCCACAGGATGCATTCCCGGATGAACTGCCTAAATATATAAAAGAGATGGAAGAGCTGGGATGGGAACGTGGACAGGACGATGAAGAATTGTTTGAATTTGCCATGCACGACACCCAGTACCGGGATTACAAATCAGGCGTTGCCAAACAACGCTTCGAAACAGAAATGGAAAAAATTTTAGCTGAAAAAGAAAATAAAACGATGATAAGTATGAATGTCAAACAAGCTCCCGTACGCTCAGGATTCAGTAAAGAAGAAGGCACCCTTCACGAAGCATGTATTGCTCTGATTCTTTACACGGTAAATGAACCAGTATTAAACAATGACAGTTTTTACACGCAAAATCTCTGGACAAGTATAGGATTCTGGCGACACATCATGACAATACCTGTATTATCTGAAAGCGGAAGGCTGGAGGCAGAAATGCATGAGATTTTAAAAGACCAGTATGAATTTGTCATTGAAGGAAAAGAATATTTTGTTAAAATACTTCATCTGGGAGAAGCAGAATTAGATTTTAGTATCAACGATAAAAAACTGACAGCTTCATTTTCATCATGTGAAAACGGGACCATTGTGTCAATTAATAACAAGGAATTTTGTCTTTCAAGGGAAGACCTTCTCACCAGTGAAATCAAAGCCGTAAAATCAGACTCAGGTTCCGCCAATGACATCAATCAGGTAAAAGCACCCATTCCCGGAAAAATTTTCAAAATACTGGTAAAAAACGGAGATGAAGTTAAAAAGGGAGATTATGTTATTGTGATTGATGCCATGAAAATGGAAAATAATATCGAAGCCCCAAAAAGCGGAAAGATTAAGGAAATAAAGGTCAGTATCGGAGAAATGGTAGATGTCGGGCAGGTTTTAGCCATTATTGAATAATTATTTTTTACCATAAAAAAACTCATATTACTTCTTTGCAGGTTTAAACAAACTCTTTAAATTGCCTGCCATTAAAACATTCAAAAAAACAAAACTATGTATATTACAGAAGAACATGAGCTAATCAGACAAACCGTACGTGACTTTGCAGAGCGGGAAATTAAACCCCGGGCAAAAGAGCTTGATGAAAAAGCTGAATTTTCGGTTGAACTCACCAAAATGATGGGAGAACTTGGACTTTTTGGTATGTATCTTCCCCCTGAATATGGTGGCCAGGGTCTGGATACCCTTTCTTATATCATTGCGGTTGAGGAAATTTCCAGGGTTGACGGATCACAGGGTGCTACTCTTGCGGCTCATAATTCGCTTGGCATCGGACCTATTTACTATTATGGCACAAAAGAACAAAAAGAAGAATATTTACCTAAACTATGTACGGGAGAAGCACTTTGGGCATTTGGACTGACAGAGCCAGAAGCCGGGTCTGACTCACGTGGCTCGAAAACCCGTGCAGTGAAAGATGGTGATTCCTGGGTCATTAACGGCTCCAAAATATTTATCACGAATGCTTCCTCCCCTATCTCCATTGGCGCTACAGTTCAGGCTGTTACAGATGTAAAAGAAAATGGTGAGAAGGAATTCACCAATTTTATTGTCCCCACCGGAACTCCCGGATATAAAGCTGTTCCTATGCATGGAAAAATGATGTGGCGTGCTTCCGACACCGCTGAACTTTACTTCGATGATTGCCGTGTCCCTGAAAAAAATATGCTGGGCGGAATAGGTGAAGGCTCTAAAATCATGCTACAAACTCTCGACAGCGGACGTCTTTCCATTGCAGCAATGGGTTTGGGTTGTGCTCAGGGAGCTTTTGAAATGGCTATGCAATATGCCAAGGAACGTAAACAGTTTGGAAAGCCTATCATTAAATTTCAGGTTACTGCTTTTAAGCTGGCTGATATGGCCGTCAAAATTGAACATGCACGTGCTCTTCTTTATAAAGCCTGCTGGCTGAAAGACAATCATCAGCCCTTTGCCATGTACTCTGCAATGGCAAAACTTTATTGCTCAGAAATAGCCAAACAGGTGGCCGATGAAGCCCTCCAGATTCATGGTGGTTACGGTCTCATGAAAGACTATGACATCGAACGATTCTACCGCGACCAAAGACTGCTCCAGATTGGCGAAGGGACATCAGAGATTCAGCGGCTGGTTATTTCGAGGTATATTGGGTGCTAGAGAATTGTTGTAAGTTGTAAGTTGTAAGTTGCAAGTTACAGGTTGCAAATTGCAGGTTAATTGAAATTTCAAGATATGAGTAGTTACAGGGACTCGGAAATATTTAAGATTTCTTTTGAGTTGGCAATAAAAGTCCATAATATTTCACTTAAATTACCTACATTAGAATTGTATGAGCAAGGAAGTCAAATAAGAAGGGCGTCAAAACATATTCCTGATACAATAGTTGAAGGATATGGCAGAAAAATAAATAAAGAAGAGTTTATCAGATTTCTTATTTTTACTCATTCATCAAGTGATGAGGTTACTTCACAAATTTTCATGTTAAACCGACTTTACCCTGAATTAATAAATTGGATGGAATTGCATAAAGAATAAGGAATCAGGAAAAAAGATTAATAATTTTATTCAATATGTTGAAAAAGATTGGAAGTCAAAAAAATAGAATACTTAAACAAACCTGAAACCTGAAACTTAAAACCTGAAACTTGAAACCTGCAACCCCAAATACCAATAACCTAAAAACTATTCACATTATCGAATCCCCCCGCGATGCCATGCAGGGATTGAAAACCATTATTCCTGCTGATCGTAAAATACAGTATATCAACTATTTATTACAAGTCGGCTTTGACATTATTGATGTTGGCAGTTTTGTTTCTCCCGCTGCCGTTCCTCAGATGGCAGATACAGCACAAGTAATTGATGGGATTAAGAAAGAAGATTCAACCTCTGAAATCATGGTGTTGGTAGC